>JASHXX010000245.1 GCA_030043335.1 Xanthobacteraceae bacterium | reverse complement strand
GTGCTGGTCGCCGCGCCGGTGTTGGTGCTCCTCGGCATTCCCCTTGGCCAGCCGATGAATTTGATTTTCGACACTTTCGAGCTTGTGGCGATGGTACTCGCCGTTCTCATCGTCAATTTCGTGGTGCAGGACGGGGAGAGCAACTGGCTCGAAGGCCTGCAGCTTTTGGCGGCGTATGCCATCATGGCGATCGCGTTTTATCTGCACCCGTAGAGCCCACGGTAATCCGCGCGAGCCGTCAAGGTCGCACTGGCGCGCCGCAAATTCATTAGCAAGAAAACTAATTGCGTGTGTTTCGCGGAAGCGGGCGACGTTCCGTTGACGAAATTCAACCGGAGGTCAGACTCGTTGCAGCCATGCTTGCGCCGCATTTTTCAGGTTTTGTAGTGGAGCAATCGGATTTTGGCCATCCGGCCGGTGCTGTCTTGGGCGACGCAATCGTTTCGGACTTCCTCCCCAAAATCTGGCTTGTGGCGCGGATCGCGGCACCGTCACGCCGCGTGCGGCGGATTCGTACCGGGTGGCGGAGATATGACGACTAAGGAGACAGACGATGCAGAAGGGCACCGTCAAATGGTTCAATCCGACCAAAGGTTACGGCTTCATCAAGCCGTCGACCGGCGACAAGGATGTTTTCGTGCACATTTCGGCTGTTGAGCGCGCCGGCTTGCGCACGCTCAATGAGGGGCAAGAGGTCGAATACGAGCTCGTAACCAACCGCGGCAGGACCTCGGCAGAGAATCTCAAAGTCGCGTAAGCGATACCGGGCCAAGGCCCGCTCTTTTTGGCCCCCGGCGTCAGGCTCGGGGGTTTTTTCTTTTAACCTGCGCTCTTGCCCGCGGCGGAGGCGATCGGCGTGGCCCGACCTTCGGCCACAGCCCGCAACGCCTGCGGATAGAGGCGATGCTCGACCTCGAGCACGCGCCGGGCCAGCGTTTGTTCAGTGTCGCCCTCGAGCACCGGCACCCAGTCTTGCGCCACGATCGGCCCGGAATCCATTTCCGGTACGACGAAGTGTACGGTCGCGCCATGCTGCTTGACGCCGGCGGCGAGCGCGCGCCGGTGGGTGTCGAGCCCCTTGAATTGCGGCAGCAGCGCCGGGTGGATGTTGAGCATACGTCCGCTCCAGCGGCCGACGAACCACGGCGTCAGGATCCGCATAAAGCCGGCGAGACAGACGAGATCGACCCGATACGCTTGAAGTTCCGTGTTAAGCGCGCGCTCGAACGCCGCGCGGTCGCTGCCGAACCGGGTGTGGTCGACGATTGCCGTGGCAATGCCCGACGCCTGGGCGCGGGCGAGGCCGGCGGCCTCGGGGCGGTTCGAGATGACGAGCACGATCTCGGCCGGGTAATCCTCCGCCCTGGCCGCCTCGATCAGCGCCGACATATTCGACCCGCGACCGGAAATGAGGATCGCGACACGCTTCCTGCTCATCGGCCCCTCGTTGGCCTCACCAGGTGAGGTCGAGATGCCCGCGAAAGCTGACGCGCGCTTCCTCGCCCGCGGGGATTACGTCGCCAAGCCGGACCACTGTCTCGCCTTGTGCGGTCAGCACCGCGCTGGCCTCTTCGGCGCTACGCGGATCGAGCACCGCAACCATGCCAATGCCGCAATTGAAGGTGCGCAACATTTCGCGCTCGGCGATGCCGCCGGTCGCCGCGAGCCATTTGAACACCGGATGAACCGGCACACGGTCGAGGTCCAGCACCGCGGACAATGCCCGCGGCAGCACACGCGGAATATTGTCGATGAAGCCGCCGCCGGTGATGTGGGCGAGCGCCTTGACCGCTTTGGTCCGGCGGATGGCGGCAAGGCAGGATCGCACATAAAGCCGCGTCGGCGTGAGCAGTGCATGGCCGAGGCTGCGTTCGGGCGCGAACGGCGCCGGCGCCTCCCAGGACAGGCCGGAGGCGGCAACGACCCGCCGCACCAGCGAGAACCCGTTGGCGTGGACGCCCCTTGAGGCCAATCCGAGCACCACGTCGCCCGGTGCAATATCGGGGCGCGGCAGCAGCGCGTCGCGCGCAACTGCGCCGACCGCGAAACCGGCAAGGTCGTAGTCGCCGCCGTGGTAGACGCCTGGCATCTCGGCGGTCTCGCCGCCAATGAGCGCGCACCGCGCCTCACGGCACCCGGTGGCGATGCCGGCCACGACCTTGGCTCCGACTGCGGGATCGAGCTTGCCGCAGGCGAAATAGTCGAGAAAGAACAGCGGCTCGGCGCCTTGGACCACGAGGTCGTTCACCGACATTGCGACGAGATCGATGCCGATGGTGTCGTGGCGGGACGTTTCGACGGCAATCTTGACCTTGGTGCCGACGCCGTCGGTGGCGGCGACCAGTATCGGGTCGGAAAAGCCGGCAGCCTTGAGATCGAACAAGCCGCCGAAGCCGCCGATTTCGGCGTCCGCGCCGGCGCGCGCGGTCCGGCGCAACAGCGGCTTGATCAGTTCCACCATGCGGTTGCCGGCGTCGATATCGACGCCAGCGGCCGCGTAGCGCGCCTCGTCCACGGAGCCACCGATTGACAGATACTCCTTCCCTGCGGGAGGAGGACTTCTCGGCGCCTCCTACGTGGGAATCGCCGGGTGCGCAAGCGCGCGAGCGCCCTATATATTGGAGCAGGAGGACGGCACGCGAAGCGTGAGCGCGCCGCGGGACCCGGGGCATCGATTGAGCATCCCAAACCTGATCTCGCTGGGGCGCATT
>JASHXX010000244.1 GCA_030043335.1 Xanthobacteraceae bacterium | reverse complement strand
TACGACACTGCGCATAATTTTGTTACCCTCGGCTTACCGCTATGGCTGAACCCGAGAATGCCTGCCGCGAGTGTCGCCCCCGCGGGCGGCTACTCTATTGAGCACAAAGGCAAAATTGAGCCGACGTCGGGGCGTCTTGGTGATGGGAGCAGGGAACTTCCCGCGCCCCGGGAACTTCATCGCGTTGCCGACCGGTCTGATATGAATGCCGCGCTTTGCGCGGCAATGCGCCGCTGCGCCGGTGGGCCATCGCCAAGAGATTCCAAAAAATGTCCTGGCTCATCTTCGCGTTCTCCGGTCCGGTGCTGTGGGCGATTTCCACGCATTTGGACAAATATCTCGTCGAGCGATATTTCAAGCACAGCGACGTCGTGCTGCTGCTTCTCTTCACCGCCTTCATGGGCGTCGCCTTCCTGCCGATCATCGCTTTCTTCGAGCCTGCTGCGATCGATCTTCCCGCCGGCAGCATCGCGCTGATCATTGTCTCAGGCGTGCTCTACATGGCCGGGCTGCTGTTCTACCTCCGCGCCATCCAATTCGAGGAGGCTTCGGTGGTGGCGCCATTCTTCCAGGCCGCGCCGCTGTTCGGCTACGTGCTCGCCTACATCGTCCTCGGCGAGACGCTGTCGGCCCGGCAGCTTGCCGGCGGCGGCCTGATCATCGCCGGCACGCTGATCGTCTCGATTCGCTTCGACCGCAATGTCAGCCGCTTCAAGGCCCGGCTGGTCCTGCTCATGCTTGCCTGCGGCCTGGCGATGGCGCTGAGCGGATTGATCTTCAAGCTGTTCGCGCTGCGCGTCGACTTCTGGGCGACGACGTTCTGGCTGTTCGTCGGCGAAGCGATGTTCGGGGTCGCGCTGCTCTTGATCGCCTCGTATCGGCGTCAGTTTATCGCGGTGCTGCGCCAGGACACCGCCGCGCTGTTGGCCATCAGCGGCTCGAATGAGCTGTTCAACCTCGGCGGCACGGTGGGAAGCCGCTACGCCTTGCTGTTCGCGCCATTGAGCATCGTGCAGGCGATCGGCAGCACCACCGCCTTGTTCGTCTTTGCCTTCGGCGTCGTGCTCAGCGTGTTCTACCCGCGGGTTGCCCGGGAGCGATTGTCGGTCCGCGAACTGGCGCAGAAGGCGGTCGCGGCGGTCGCAGTCGCCATCGGGGTGGCGCTGGTGACGCGTTGACGTCCTATGTTTCCCCTTCGCATTCGATGCCGAACAGCGAGATCGCTTCGTCGAGGTAGTCGGCGAGCAAGGGTATTCCGAGGAGGTACGCGGCCGTGCGCCGGTTGTGGGCGCGCGCGGCTTCGGCGCGCAACTCGTCCCAATCCTCGATCCCGCCGTCGCCGCGGCCGAGCCAGGTCAGCGCGACCAGGTCGACCTGCTCGTCGATGCTCATTGCGTTGATCACGGCGACGAGCTCCTGCACCACCGGATCGTCCTTGTGGTCCTCGAGCACGGCCAGCATCGCATCGTCAGTCGGATTCGAGGCATCGTCGGGATCGGTGACGACGTCCTTGACGTCGAATTCGCGCGCCTTGGCGATGATGAAGCATAGCTTCTCGTCGGAGATGGACAGATCAGGAAGCTCGGCCTTCGGCATGGCGGTCCTCGAATAGCGGAACGAACAGCGGCGCAGGTGCCCAATGGGCGCCGTGATCAGGGCGGCGCCATGACGCAGACCGCAACCAGCGGCGTATTGGCGGTATTGGCCTCGACCCCGCACGACGCCTGCCGTTCGCCAACGAAGGTCGCGTGATTGTGCGTCGGCCCGCAATAGGCAACAGCGAGAATTTCGTTGCCGCGGCAACTCGCCGTGCACTCGCCGCCGGAAAGGCAGTCGGCGCGTATGACCCGCACGGTCGGGCTGGGCGGGCCTTGCTCGCCCGGCGGTCCGGAAGGTCCGGTCGGTCCCGTCGGACCCGGCGGCCCGATCGGACCGGGCTCGCCTTGGGAGCCTTGCGGGCCCGTCGGCCCGGGGTCGCCCTTCGGTCCTTGGCCGCAGGCCGCAAGCCCCAGCGCCAATGCTCCCAGAAACAGCAAATGTGCCGTGCGCAATTTCTTAAGACCTGCGGCTTGGATCGGGGCGTCGGCGCCCCACATCTGTGCGAGAAACGCGGTGCGAAGAATAGCAGATTTTGCCTTTGGTTCCAGAGATCGAGACCGTGTGCCGCTAGGGTGCCGGGCGGCGGTGATGTAGGATGTAAAATGCGACGACGAGGCGAGAGCGCTGCAAAACAGCCGCTCTAGGATGCGTTAGGACGGTCATGAACTGGATCTCCAATGTGGTGCGGCCCAAGATCCGCGGCATGCTGCGGCGCGAGGTGCCGGAGAATCTCTGGATCAAGTGTCCGGAGACCGGGCAACTCGTGTTCTACAAGGACGTCGAGGCCAACCAGTTCGTCATCCCCGGCTCGAACTACCACATGCGGATGAGCGCGCCAGCGCGCCTCAAATCGATGTTCGACAATGAGACGTGGTTCGACATCGCCGTGCCCGAGGTGCCGATTGATCCGCTGAAATTTCGCGACGAGCAGCGCTATATCGACCGGCTCAGGGACGCGCGCAGCAAAACCGGGCTCAACGACGCGTTGAAGCTGGGCTATGGCAAGCTCGACGGCCTCGCCGTTGTCCTCGGTGTGCAGGATTTTGATTTCATGGGCGGCTCGCTCGGCATGGCCGCCGGCGAGGCGGTGATCAAGGGACTCGACACTGCGGTCGAGAAGGGCTGCCCGTTCGTGCTGTTTGCCGCCTCAGGCGGGGCGCGCATGCAGGAGGGCATCCTCTCGCTGATGCAGATGCCGCGCACCACCATCGCGGTGCAGAAGCTCAACGAAGCGCGCAAGCCCTACATCGTCGTCCTCACCAACCCGACCACCGGCGGCGTCACCGCCTCCTACGCCATGCTCGGCGACGTTCACATCGCCGAGCCGGGCGCGCTGATCGGCTTCGCCGGCCCGCGCGTCATCGAGCAGACCATTCGCGAAAAATTGCCGGACGGCTTCCAGAAGGCCGAATATCTGCGCGATCACGGCATGGTCGACATGGTGGTGCATCGCCACGATCTGCGCTCGACCATCGTGCGGCTGTGCCGGCTGTTGACCAAGGCGCCGGCCGGCGCGCCGCCATCGCGGTTCAGCCTGCCGGCGCCGGCGTGAGCGCGCCGGATTCGGACGCGGCGCCGCTTGACGCCATCGTTGCTCGGCTGTTGGCGCTGCATCCCAAGCGGATCGACCTCTCGCTCGGCCGCATCGAGCGCCTCTTGGCGGCGCTCGGCAACCCGCAGCGGCGCTTGCCGCCGGTGATCCACGTCGCCGGCACCAACGGCAAAGGCTCGACCGTCGCCTTCATGCGCGCGATCCTCGAGGCGGCCGGCCGGCGCGTGCACGTCTATACCTCGCCGCATTTGGTGCGGCTCAACGAGCGCTTCCGCATCGGCCGAGCCGGCGGAGGCAGGCTCACCGCCGATGCGGAGCTTGCCGGCGCACTTTCCGAGTGCGAAGCCAAGAACGGCGACGCCCCGATCACCGTGTTCGAGATCGAGACCGCGGCAGGCTTTCTCCTGTTCGCGCGTCATCCAGCCGACATGCTGCTGCTCGAGGTCGGGCTCGGCGGCCGGCTCGACGCGACCAACGTGGTCGAGCGGCCGCTGGCGAGCGTGATTACGCCGGTGTCGATCGATCATCGCGAATTTCTCGGCGACAGCGTCGCCGCGATCGCCGTCGAGAAAGCCGGCATTCTCAAGCCCGGCGTGCCGGCGGTGATCGCCGGCCAGCCGCGCGAGGCGCTCGCGGTCATCGAGCGGCAAGCGGCGCGAGTCAAGGCGCCGCTCGCCACCGCCGGCGAGCAATGGACCGCGACCGAGGAGCGCGGCCGGCTCGTCTATCAGGACGATGACGGGCTCCTCGACCTGCCGGCGCCGAAGCTTTATGGCCGGCACCAATTCGAAAACGCCGGCGCCGCGATCGCCGCCTTGCGTGCGGGCGGACTGAAGCTTCCCGCCGCCGCCTTCGAGGTCGGCATGACCCGCGTCGACTGGCCGGCGCGGATGCAGCGCCTGGTGCAGGGGCCGCTCGCGGCTTTGCTGCCGCCGGAGAGCGAGCTATGGCTCGACGGCGGCCACAATGTCGACGGCGGGCGCGCCGTCGCCGCGTCGCTCGCCGATCTCGAGGAGCGCGTATCGCGACCGCTGGTGGTCATTGTCGGCATGCTGTCGACCAAGGACTGCGAGGGCTTTTTGCGCAACTTCGCCGGCCTCGCGCGCCGGGTCATCGCCGTGCCGATCCACCAGGACAAGGCGGTGCCGGCGCAGGCCCTGGCCGACCTGGCGCAGACCGTCGGCATTCCGGCGCTCGCACGCGAGGGCATCGAGAGCGCGATCGGCGTCGCCGGCAAGCTCGACCTGACGCCGGCGCCGCGCGTCGTCATCACCGGCTCTCTCTATCTGGCCGGCGAAGTCTTGGTCGCCAACGGCACTATGCCGGAGTGATCCGGTCACGTGGCGGTGGACGCACCGGTCACCGCCAAAAACGCCTGCTCGATCGTCGCCGCGCCGGCATCGGCGACGAACTGGGCTGGGGTCGTGTCGGCCAGGACCTTGCCGCGATGGAGCACGACCAGGCGGTCGGCGTCGGGCACCTCGTCGCACAGATGCGTGGCCCAGAGAACGGCAACGGAACGCTCGGCGCGCAGGCTCAGCATCAGCTTGAGGAGATCGCTGCGGCTTGCCGGATCAAGGCCGACGGTCGCCTCGTCCATGAGGAGGACGCGCGGCTCGTGCAGAAGCGCGCGGGCAAGCTCGACCCGCCGGCGGTTGCCGCCGCTCAATTGCGCGGCCTTGTCGTGCGCGCGCTCGGCAAGCCCGAGCCGCGTGAGCTCGTGCCCGATGCGCGCTTTGGCGACCGAGCGCGGGATGCCGTGCAGGCCGGCATGGAACAGGAGATTGCCGGTGACCGAAAGCTCGAGATCGAGCGTCGGCTGCTGGAACACAATGCCCAGCAACGCCAGCGCCGGCACCGGATCGCGGCGCATGTCGTGCCCCATGATCTCGATGCGGCCGGCGTCGGGGACGAACAGGCCCGAGAGCAGCTGGAACAGCGTGGTCTTGCCGGCGCCGTTCGGGCCAAGGAGCGCGATGAACTCGCCGGCCGACGCTTTGAGGCTGACGCCATCGATGGCACGAATTGCGCTATAAGTCTTGACCACTTCCTCGAGAAGGAGCGCCGGCGCGCACTGTCGGCTGGTCGTCATGCGTTCCCCGGCCCTTGCCTTGTCTGCCATCCTTATTAAGGCTTAGCTCCGCGGATGCAATGCGATCCGGAGCGCGTCAAGAAGTGCTCGATCGCTTCGCCTTGCTTGTATCGACGTGACGACGAGAGAAATGACGTCGCGATGAGACAATAGAGTGAGAGCCATGCACCTGACCCACACGCTACGGGCCCTGCGCGCCGTCACCATGCGCGAGATGGCGAAATTCGTCGAGCAGCGCGGCCGGCTGCTGTCGGCGCTGGTGCGCCCGCTGCTTTGGCTCGCCGTGTTCGCCGCCGGCTTCTACAACGTGTTCGGCGTCTCGATCATCCCGCCGTATAAGACCTACATCACCTATCACGTCTACATTGTGCCCGGCCTCTTGGGAATGATCCTCCTGTTCCACGGGATGCAGTCCTCGCTGTCGATGGTCTATGACCGCGAGATGGGCGTGATGCGGCTCCTCCTCACCGCGCCGCTGCCGCGCTGGGTGCTGCTCGCCTGCAAGCTCGTCGCCGGTACCGCGTTGTCGGTCGTCACCTGCTACGTCTTTCTCGCGGTGTGCATCTTGTTCGACATCAGCTTCGAGCCGATCGCCTGGCTCGAAGTCCTGCCGGCGCTGATCCTCGCGGGCCTGATGCTCGGCGCCTTGTGGCTGTTCCTGTCGGTCTATATCCGTCAGGTCGAGAATTTCGCCGGTGCGATGAATTTCGTGATGTTCCCGATGTTCTTCTTTTCCTCGGCGCTCTATCCGCTGTGGCGGCTGCGCGAGGGCGGCTCGGAGGTGCTCTACTATGTCGCGCTCGCCAATCCCTTCACCTATGCGGTCGAGCTGATCCGCTTCGCGCTTTACGGGCTGCTCGAGCCGGTTTCGGCACTGGTCGTCGTCGGCGCCATGGCGCTGTTCTTCCTCCTCGCGGTCGCAGGCTACGATCCGCAGCGCGGCATGCTCCGCCGCGCCCCGCTGGCGCAGCCCGCGTAAGACGTGACGTCATAGTGGCCGGGGCTTGTCCCGGCCACTATGTTCAGAACGCGTAGTTCCATCGGGATGCCCGGCACGCGGCCGGGCCGCCACTATCGGATAAACGTCCCGCTGCGCAGCTCGGCGAAGGCTTGCTGCAGCTCGGCCTGCGTGTTCATCACGATCGGGCCGTACCAGGCGACCGGCTCCTCGATCGGCTTGCCGGAGACGAGGAGGAAGCGGATGCCGTCGTCGCCGGCCTGCACGGTAACCTCGTCGCCGCTGTCGAACACGACGAGCGAGCGGTTGCCGGTCTGCTCGCGGACCAGGATCTCGTTGTCGCCGTCGGTCTTTTCGGTGAGCACGCCGAAGGGCTGCGAGGCCGCGCGGAAGCTCCCGGAGCCTTCGAAGACATAAGCGAAAGCGTGACGTTCGAGCTCGACCGGCAGGGTCTTGCGCTTGCCAGCCGGCACCCAGACGTCGAGATAGCGCGGCTCGGCGGCGACGCCCTCGACCGGGCCACGCTTGCCCCAGAAATCGCCGCAGACCACGCGGACCCGGGTGCCGATGTCGTCGACGATCTCCGGAATCTCGGCGGCTTTGACGTCCTGATAGCGTGGCGCCGTCATCTTCAGTGACGACGGCAGATTGGCCCAGAGCTGGAAGCCGTGCATGCGGCCGTGGGCGTCGCCCTGCGGCATTTCCTGGTGCAGGATGCCGCGGCCGGCGGTCATCCACTGCACGTCGCCGGCGCCGAGATTGCCGCGATTGCCGAGGCTGTCGCCGTGTTCGACATTGCCGGCAAGCACATAGGTGATGGTCTCGATGCCGCGATGCGGATGCCAGGGAAATCCGGCGCGATACTCGTCCGGCCGGTCGTTGCGGAAATCGTCGAGCAGCAGGAACGGATCGAACTCGGTGGTGTCGCCGAAGCCGAAGGCGCGGCGCAGATGCACGCCGGCGCCCTCGATGGTCGGCTTCGAGGTCACGATGCGTTTCACGGGACGAATCGACATTTCTTGCCCCTTGCGAGTGGTTCATCGGCGTAGATGGTTAGCCGGCCGGCGCCGGCAAGAAGGCACAGCGATGATACCGGGGGGCATGTCACTCCCCGCCGTCCGGCTCGGTATCGTGGAACTTGGTGTAGTCGAGCAGAAAGCGCCCTTGCGGCGAGACGCTGGTGATGTCGCGATAGCGCTGGCCCCAACGGACCTCCGACGCGGCGTAGATCTTCCGGGCATAGAGTTGCTGCGCGGAAGCGTCGTCGAGGCCGTTGACATTGAGCACCAGGAGCGACTCGCGGTCGGCGAGGTCGGACGGGGTCATGCCGTGCAGCGGGCTTTCCTTGTCGATGGTGTGGAACAGGGTCCAGCTCAACACGAACATCGGATGTTCGCGCCGATCGAGCTTGAATTCGTAGAACCGGCGCAGCTGATCGCCTCCTACGGTGCGCTCGGCGCGAATGAGCCACAGCCGCGCGGTCGCCCGCGAGATCGAGTTGTGCCGGGCGTTGGCCATGCGGATCATCAGCGTCGGCTTGCCGCCGCGGGAGGTGACCACCGGATAGTCGGCGAACACGAAGCGGGCGCGCGGACGCGAGAAGCGGGCGAAAATGAGCCCGGTCATCACCGCAAGGAATGACATGCCGGTGAAGATTTCCGTGGTGGCGATCAGGTGGCCGTATTCGGTCTGCGGGTGCATGTCGCCGTAGCCGACCGTCGCCAGCGTCTCGATCGAGAAATAGAACAGACTCAGCATCCCGTCGTTGGAGACATTGGCGACGGGGTGGTCGCCGAACGAAAGGAGGAAGGCAAAAATGGCGTTGAGCGCCACGAAGACGAACGCCGCCGAGCCGAAGAACACCGGCCAGTGGACCGTCATCGAGCGATGATAGAGGTCGGTCCAAAAGCCCTGATCCAATCCCAGCGTCTCGATCTCGCGAGGACCGACCATAACCAGGAGGGATTTGTTGTCGCGGCGGGCTCGTCGGGATTTCGCCAATGCAGTGATGCTCCGATTTGCGTTTGCGAAGCGCCCGATGATTGCGGCCGCCCGGCGCGAACCCGGCAATCAAAACACGGCGCCGGCAAACGACCAGCGCCAGTGCGGTTTTAGATCAGAAGCTCCCTGTGCCGGCACGCGGCCGCAATATAGGGTCTGCAAATCCGCCGCACTAGACCGCGGCCGTCGCGGCCGCCTTGGTCTTGAGCCGGCTGAACACCCGGCGGGCATTGCCTTCGAAAATCTTGCGACGGTCGGCGTCGCCAAGCGCCGGCGCCTCCTCGATGTAGCGCCTGGTGTCGTCGAAATTGAACCCGGTCTTCGGGTCGACGCCCTTGACCGCGCCGACCATCTCGGAGGCGAACAGGATGTTGTCGACCGGCACCACTTCGGCGAGCAGGTTGATGCCCGGCTGATGGTAGACGCAGGTGTCGAAAAAGATGTTGTTCTTGATGATCTCGACGAGTTCAGGCCGGCCGTTGTTGAGCGCCAGCCCGCGAAACCGGCCCCAATGGAACGGCACCGCGCCGCCGCCATGCGGGATGATCAGCTTGAGGGTCGGGAAATCCCTGAACAGGTCGGAAAGGATGAGCTGCATGAACGCCATAGTGTCGGCGTTGAGATAGTATGAGCCGGTGGTGTGCATCGCCGGATTGCAGCAGCCGGAGACGTGGATCATCGCCGGCACGTCAAGCTCGACCATCTTCTCGTAGAACGGATACCACCATTTGTCGGTAAGCGGCGGCGAGTTGAAGTAGCCGCCCGAGGGATCGGGGTTGAGATTGCATCCGATGAAGCCGAGCTGCGTGACGCAGCGCTCGAGCTCGGCGGCGG
>JASHXX010000243.1 GCA_030043335.1 Xanthobacteraceae bacterium | reverse complement strand
GGACAGCGCGATCACCAACTTCATCGGCGCCAACACCATCAGCAATCCGGCGAAGGCGGTGCTGCCCGGTTCACTTCTGACCACAAACGGCACCTCGCAGCTCAACGGCACCGGCACCATCAACCGGCAGGACCAGTTGCTGACCAACGTCGCCGCCGTGGTCACGCAGGTGCTGCCGAACGGCAACATGGTGATCGAAGGCAAGCAGGAGATCCGGCTCAACTCCGAGGTCCGCGAGCTCATCGTCGCCGGCGTGGTGCGGCCCGAGGATATCGAGAGCGACAATACCATCGAGCTGCCGAAGATCGCCGAGGCGCGCGTCGCCTATGGCGGCCGCGGCACGCTCACCAACATCCAGACCGCACCATGGGGCCAGCAAGTGATGGAGATTGCGTTGCCGTTCTGATCAGGGATCAGGGATCAGGGATCAGGCATCAGGAAAATCAGGGATCAGGGCCGACCACCGCGGACAGGCTCTGTCAGGTGTCAGTGCCCGATCCTGATACCTGATTTTCCTGATGCCCGATCCTCGGCTCCCCGGGGTCCGCTTGTGCACAACGCGATGGTGACCCCGACACGGCGCGGCCTCCGGAAGCTCCCCTCCGGAGGCCGCAATCATTTGTCGTCAGTTCATTCCCTGGCGCCCGCCATTGAGGTGAGCGAGAAAATTCACCAGGTCTTCCCGCAATTCATCGACCGCGCTCGTCCAATCGCCGAATACCGGCTGCCGGTAAAGCCGCGCGCTCGGGTACCAAGGAGAGTCGCGGCGCTCGCGCAGCCAGCGGAAGTCGGCGGCGAAAGGAAGGAGCAGAAGGAGCGGCTTACCCATGGCGCCGGCAAGATGCGCAACCGCGGTGTCGACCGAAACCACCGCGTCGAGCGAAGCGATGACGGCGGCGGTGTCGGCGAAATCGCGGAAGCTCGGCGCGATCTGCACTACCTCGGCGCGGCCTTCGAGGAACGCCGCATCTTCTTCACGAACCTCGTGCTGCAGGCTCACGATCGTTACGCCCGGCAGCTCGAGGAGCGGCGCCAGCATCGCCAATCGCATCGAACGGTTGAGATCGTTATCGTGCGAACGCGTGCCGGACCAGGCGAGCCCGATGCGCGGCCGCCGCTGCGGCAGCCGCGCCCGCCACCAGGCGACATCGGCTTCGGCCGCTGCGATGTAGGGAATTTCCGCCGGGACGGTCGCGAGCTCGGTCGCGCAGGCGAGCGGCAGGCTCAAGAGCGGACAGTGATAATCGAAATGCGGCAGCGGCGCGTTGCGCGCGACCACGGTCGCAATTCCGGGAAGGCAGGACAAAAGCCGCGTAAGCTCGCCCTGGACTTCGAGCACGATGCTCGCCCCGCGCGCGGCAACAAGCGGCAGGTAGCGCACGAACTGCATGGTGTCGCCGAAGCCCTGCTCGGCGTGAAGGAGAATGGTCTTGCCTATAAGCGATGGCTCGCCGAGCCAGAGCGATGCGTCAAAGCCGCGGTCCTTGCGGGCGACGTCCCCGACCAACGCCCTCGCCTCATAGCCGCGCCAGCCGGCGCGGAAATCGCCGAGCGTCAAGCGCGCGACTGCTTCGACGAATCGCGCTTGAGCAAAGCCCGGCCGGCTGCGCAACGCCCGCGTCGCGCTCATCACCGCCTCCTGCGGACGGTCGAGCCGGCGCAGCGCCACGGCGCGGTTGGCAAGCAGTGCGGCGTTATCGGGCGCGAATGTCAGCGCCCGGTCGTACGCCGCGAGCGCCTCGGCGAGGCGATTGAGCTTAAGGAGCGCATTGCCGCGATTGCCGAGCGCGTCGAGGTGCTCGGGCTCGGCGGCGAGCGCGAGGTCGAAACTCGCGAGCGCGTCATCGGCCCGGCGGAGCTCCAGAAACGCTGCGCCGCGACGGTTCAGAAGCTCGGCATCGCCCGGCGCGATGTGCAGCCCCTCGGCGTAGCTTGCGAGCGCCCGCTCATGTTGAGCCAGAGAATAAAAAACCAGCCCTAAGCTGGCAAAGCCTTCGGCCCGGGAGAGATCGGTCTTAAGCGCCGCCTGAATGAGCGACAGCGCCGCTTCGAGCCGGCCGCGCTGATAGTTGATCAGCCCGAGGCCGTGCAGCACGTCGAAATGTCTGGGCTCATGGATCAGGAGCTCGGTATAGAGCCGCTCGGCCTTCGCGAGCTCGCCCTGTTCGTGCGCGCGCAACGCACGCCGCAGCGTCGCGGAGAAATCCCGCTGCCGGTTCGGCGACCGTCCGTCCATCGCAGCAAATCTCGGTTCGTTAACGAGCGGTAAGCAGTGATGGTAAACAAAGGGTTGATGAAGATCGGCCCAGTGGGGAGAGAAAATGACTGCGGAACCGGTGCCCGAGCGCACGTTGCAAGATCTGCGCGGCAAGGTCGCCGAGATGATCGCGGCCGAAGGCGGCGAGGCGTGGGGTGGCGCCGGGCCACTCCCTGGACTAGCCCGCGCAAATGCGCCAGATGACGACGATGCGGTTTGCCCTGGCGGTGCTGCTGATCACCGGCTCGACCGGCTTAAGCCTCGCGGCCGACCCTGATGCGCCGCGAGAGCGGGGCCGCGCGCTCGCCGAAGAGCACTGCGGCGGCTGCCATGCGGTCGGCCGCGCCGATCAAAGTCCGCACCCGGGCGCGCCGCCGTTCCGGATGCTCGACCGGCGGCTCGATCTCGACACGTTCGCTGAGCGGCTGCGCAACGGCCTGACCTCGGGACATCCTGATATGCCGACGTTCCGCTTCACCAGGCAGGACGCGCGCGCGCTGGTCGCCTATCTGCGCTTCATTCAGGGCCCGTGACCGTAGGGGTATCAACGCGGAGCGCCCCCGCGGTCGCCCGCGAGTCATGTGGCCGCTTGCCTTGCGCCTGCCGCATCGTGCAGCGGAAAGCGCTGCAGCAACGCGATGACCTCCTGGTCGCTAACCTGCGTAAAGGAGCCGTAGTAAGCGCCGATGGCGCCGAAAATTTCGTGCTCCTCCAGGCAGATGATGTCGTCGGCCTCGCCGCGCAGTTCGGCCAGATTGTCGGTCGGCCCGACCGGCACGGCGAGGACGAGCCGCTGCGGATTGCGCACGCGGGTCGCGCGCAGCGCAGCCCGCGTGGTTGCCCCGGTCGCAATGCCGTCATCGATCACGATTGCGGTGCGGCCGGCGACCTCGGCGCGGCCGCGGTGGCCCACATAGAGCCGGCGCCGGCGCTCGATCTCGGCCAGCTCGCGTTCGCAGGCGGCGCTGAATTCCGTCTCGCTGATGCCGGCCAGCACAATGACGTCCTCGTTGCGCACCACGAGCGGCGTGTCGCCGTCAACGACTGCGCCCATCGCGAGTTCAGGCTCGAAGGGGACCCCGACCTTGCGCACCAGGATCAGGTCGAGCGGCGCCTTGAGCACGGCGGCAACCTCGGCCGCGACCGGCACGCCGCCGCGAGGCAGGGCGAGCACGACCGGATTCTGATCCCGATATTTTCCCAGCGCCCTCGCGAGTCTGCGGCCGGCTTCGGAACGGTCCTTGAATGCCATGGCGCGTCACATTTTCCGCGATGCAGCCCGCGCCGGCTCCTGACGAGCAGGCGCGGGGACCGCTCAGCGGGAGGCAAGTTAAGCCGCCGCGTGCCGAGGGCTTTGCGCTACATCAACCCGGCGGCCGACCGCACGACGGCTCTTGCGGCAGATCAATGTCGCTTGTTACCCACTCTGAGAGCTTCGCAATGCTTCTTATCGCCAACGCGGCGGGAATTTGAGCGATGTCGGATCGGCAGCT
>JASHXX010000242.1 GCA_030043335.1 Xanthobacteraceae bacterium | reverse complement strand
ATCGTCTCGCTCGGCTCCGGGTTCCGCGGCGGCATGTTCTTTTCCTCGCTGCTGATCGGCGCGCTCGGCGGGCATCTCCTCGCAGTGGCGCTGGCGATGGCCTGGCCGAGCGCCACCTTCGACACCGACGCCTACGCCGTGATCGGCATGAGCGCATTGTCGGCGGCGGTCATCGGTGGACCGCTGACCATGACCTTCATCGCGCTGGAGACGACTGGCGATCTGTGGCTCACGACCGCCGTGCTCATTGCCGTAATTCTCGCCGCGCAGGTGACACGGGAGGCGTTCGGTTATTCGTTCGCCACGTGGCGCTTCCACCTGCGCGGCGAAACCATTAGGAGCGCCGCCGACGTCGGCTGGATGCGCGATCTGATCGTCGGCAAAATGATGCGCCAGGATATACGCACGGTGCCGGCGGCGACTTCGATTGCCTCGTTTCGCGAGGCTTTTCCGGTCGGGTCGACGGCCCACGTCGTCGCCACCGACGATGAGCAGCGTTACGCCGGCATCGTCCGCGTCGCCGACGCTTACATGCCGGAAATCTCTTCGAACAAGCCGGTCAAGGATCTGCTCAACAATGCGGGCGACGTGCTTTTGCCGGCTATGACGATCAGGGAGGCGGTGCTGGCCTTTGATCGCGCTGAGGCGGAGGCTCTGGCCGTGGTGGATTCCTATGCCGAGCGTCGCGTCATCGGACTTCTGACCGAGGCCTATGCGCTGCGCCGTTACGCCGCGGAATTGGAGCGGCGGCGGCGGGAACTGATCGGGGACGAATAGGCGCGAATAGAAAAAACGGATTACTCGCCCTTGCCGCCGCCGAGCTGCTTGAGCTTGGCGAACACGGCCTCGACGTTGAGTTCGTCGGACTTCTTTTCCGCAGCGGGCTCGGGCTCCTCCTTGGGGGCGGTGGTGACCGAGGCCGGCAGCAGCGTCGCACCCTGGGCCTCGACCGGCGCCGGCTTCTCCTTGGCGGCACGCTGGA
The DNA here is from genome assembly GCA_030043335.1 of Xanthobacteraceae bacterium. Classification (GTDB taxonomy): domain Bacteria; phylum Pseudomonadota; class Alphaproteobacteria; order Rhizobiales; family Xanthobacteraceae; genus BOG-931. The sequence continues at coordinate 4,293 of JASHXX010000242.1, read as the reverse complement.
CCTCGAGATCGAGATCGATCTGCGAGCACAGGCCGAGCGTGACTGGATCGAGCGGCGTCAGGTTCGACGAATTCCAGTGGGTGCGGTCGCGAATCGCCTGGATGGTCGACTTGGTGGTGCCGACGAGCCGCATGATCTGGCTGTCTTTCAGCTCGGGATGATTGCGCACCAGCCACAGAATGGCGTTGGGCCGGTCCTGCCGGCGCGACACCGGCGTATAGCGCGGTCCCTTCTTCTGCTTGGTCTCGGGCAGACGCACCTTCGGATCGGCGATATGCAGCCGGTGGTTCGGGTCGGCTTCGGCCTCGGCGATCTCCTCGCGGGTGAGTTGCCCGGTCAGAATCGGGTCGAGGCCTTTGATCCCCTGCGCGGCGTCGCCGTCGGCGATAGCTTTCACCTCGAGCGGGTGCAGATTGCAGAATTGGGCGATCTGGTCGAACGACAGCGCGGTGTTCTCGACCAGCCATACCGCCGTCGCTTTCGGCATCAGGGGCGCGATAGCCATGGGCAAATCTCCTTCGCGCTCCGCCCGCCCGTCCGGGCGAAGCACCACGTCATCAAAGATGAGTGGAAAACTGGAGGAAATATAGGCGGCCATGCGGTCCGGCGCAACCGGCCGAAGCGGCTTGCGAAATCGCCCGGAATTGGCACAAAGGAGCCGGCGAACGCGGTTGCCGGGCCTCTTCGTCGCGCCAATACGGAGCCTGACGTGGCCGAAACCGTCGCAGAAATCCTTGACGCCTATCGCGCCGGCGCAGCCAAGCCCGAAGACATCATCGCCCGCAGCTTCGCGCGCATCCGAGCGCACGCCGATCCGGCGATCTTTATCGCCTTGCGCAAGGAGGCCGAGGTCCTCGCCGAAGCAAAGCAACTTGCCGGCGCGAGCGGCACGGACCTTCCACTTTACGGGATTCCGGTCGCGGTCAAGGACAATATCGACGTCAAGGGCATGGCGACGACGGCGGCGTGTCCCGCCTACAGCTATCGTCCGGCGAGAGACGCGACCGCTGTGGCGCGGCTGCGCGCTGCCGGCGCCATCATCCTCGGCAAAACTAATCTCGATCAGTTCGCAACCGGCCTCGTCGGCGTGCGCACGCCGTACGGCGTCGCGCGCAATCTGTTCGATGCGAAGCTCATCCCCGGCGGATCGAGCTCGGGCTCCGCGCTCGCCGTCGGCGCCGGCATGACGCCGCTCGCGCTCGGCACCGATACCGCCGGCTCGGGCCGCGTGCCCGCCGCCTTCAGCAACATCGTCGGCCTCAAGCCGAGCCGCGGCCTCGTTTCGAATGCCGGCGTCGTTCCCGCCTGCCGCACCCTCGACTGCGTCTCGGTGTTCGCGCTCACCGTCGACGACGCGATGACGACGCTGGCGGCAATCGCCGGCCCGGATGACGCCGATCCGTTTTCGCGTCCACGCCGCCTCGACGCGCCCGGCCCGATGCCGCAGAGCGTGAGGCTCGGTGTGCCGCTGCCCGGCGGGCGCCTGTTTTTCGGCGACCGTGCGTCCGCGGCAGCCTACGACGCCGAGCTCACGCGCTTCGCCGCGCTCGGCGCCAGGATCGTCGAGATCGACATCGAGCCGTTCTATGCGGCGGCGCGGCTTCTTTACGAGGGGCCGTGGGTCGCCGAGCGTTATCTGACCGTGCGCGCGCTGCTCGCTTCCGCGCCGGAATCGCTGCATCCGGTCACGCGGCAGGTGATTCTCGCCGGCGCCAGCGCCACGGCGGCGGACACTTTCGCGGCGCTTTATCAGCTCGAGGAGCTGCGGCGCGTCAGCGATCACACCTTCCGCTCGATCGATGCCCTGGTGCTGCCGACGGCACCGACGATCTATACCATCGAGGAGGTGCTTGCCGATCCGATCGGGCTCAACGGCCGGCTCGGCACTTACACCAACTTCGTCAATCTGCTCGACCTGTGCGGCCTCGCCGTGCCGGCGAGCATGCGCCCCGACGGGACGCCGTTCGGCGTCACCCTGCTCGCGCCGGCCGGTGAGGACGCCGCGCTCGCCTCGATCGGCCGCGAATTCCACCGCGCGACGGGCTTGCCGCTCGGCGCACTCAAGGCGCCGCAGCCGGCACAGGCGCGACAATCAGCGGCGCCGGCGCCGGACGAAATCGCGATCGCCATCGTCGGCGCGCATCTTTCCGGCATGCCGCTCAACGGCGAACTGCGCGCCGCTGGCGCACGCCTGCTCGCCTGCGTGCGAACCGCGCCGCATTACCGGCTCTACGCGCTTGCCGGCGCGCGGCCGCCGAAGCCGGGCCTGCTGCGCGTGAAAAACGGCGCCGGCGCCGCGATCGAGGTCGAAGTCTGGGGGCTATCGGAGAGCGCATTCGGGCGCTTCGTCGCTGCGGTGCCGCCGCCGCTGTCGATCGGCACGCTCGAACTCGACGGTGGCCGCCAAGTCAAAGGATTTCTGGTCGAGGCCGAAGCCGTGGCCGGCGCCCGCGACATTTCGAGCTTCGGCGGCTGGCGCGCGTTCGTGGCGGAGGAAAAGGCGCTGGCTTAGCAAGTTCTTATTTGGATTTAGGCTCATCGATATAGCTCACATGGGCGACGACGACACGCCAGCCTTGCGCAAAGCGCACCCAGACTTGCGTTTGCCGTCCGATCTTGCCCGGCACGCTGGCGCGGTGAAACAGCGTCGAAGCCACCGCGTGGTCACGGCCATAGCTGCTGCTCACGGTTTTCGACAGCGTGCGCGCGAGGCCGGCCGGTGAGCGCGCGGCGCGGAACGCGGCGATCTCGGCATAGCCGTAGAGATTCTCGGAGCCGCCGTAGCGGGCGGCGACGTCGTTCGCATCGAGCGCGGCCTCGTAGCGTTCGAATGCAGCGCGCACCTCGGCGATGACCTCGGGCCGATCGATCTCCATCGCCTACTCCTATTCGGGCGGGCGCGGCGCGGCGACAACTCCTTGGGCTTCGAGCGCGTGGGCGATGCGCAGCGCCACGTCCTCGCGCCACGGCGCGGCAATGACCTGCACGCCGATCGGCAACGGCGATATCGGCACCGGCACGACGACTACCGGCAATCCGATGAAGGAGATTGGCTGAGTATAGACGCCGAGATGAGGGCGCACCGGCAATTCGACGCCGTCGAAGGTGAAGGTCTGCTGCCCGATCAGCGGCGCGGTGCACGGCGTCGTCGGCGCCAATATTGCGTCGACCTCGGCAAACAGTTTCAGGACCTCGTGCTGATACCAGCCGCGGAATTTCTGCGCTTTCACCACCAGCGAGACCGGCAGCATGGCGCCGGCGATCAGGCGGTCGCGCACCGCCGGGTCGAAATCGCGGGCGCGGGACCGCAAGCGATCGAGGTGGAGGCTCGCGGCCTCGCTCGCGGTGATGATGTAGGCCGCGGAGCGGGCGCGCTCGGCTTGCGGGATTGTGATGTCGCGATTGGCACCGAGCGCGGCAGCGACGCGATCGACGGCGTAGACCGTTTCCGCGCTCTTGCATTTAAAGTAGCCGCCGGCGACGGCGATGCGCAGGCCGGCGGCGCCCTGTTCCAAAAGTGCGGTGACGGCTTCGGCGGGGCGCTCGACGCAGACCGGATCGTCGGCGTCGTAGCCCTGCATCGCGTCGTAGGCGAGGGCGAGGTCGCGGGCGCCGCGCGCGAGCGGGCCGACATGATCGAGGCTCGCCGAGAACGGGAAGGTGCGCGCGCGGCTCAGTCGGCCATAGGTCGGCTTGAGGCCGAACACGCCGCAAAACGAAGCCGGCACGCGGATCGAGCCATTGGTGTCGGAGCCGAGCGCGAACGGCACCAGACCGCCGGCGACCGCGGCGACCGAGCCGCTCGAGGAGCCGCCGGCAATGCGTTCGCGATCATGCGGGTTGTGCACCGGGCCGTCGTGCAGGTTCTCGCCGGTGAAATCATAGGCGTATTCGCCCATGTTCAGCGCGCCGAGGAGGATGGCGCCGCCGGCTTCGAGCCGTTCGATCATTGTCGCGTCGCGCGGCGCCGGCGGGGCGTCGCGATTGATCTTGGCGCCGGCAAGCGTCGGAATTCCGGAGACGTCGAACAGGTTCTTCACCGCGAACGGCACGCCGGCGAGCGCCGGCAGCCGCTCGCCGCGCTCGCGCCAATGGTCGAGCGCCTGGGCGCGTTGCAGCGCTCGCCCGTCGATGACGGCGGTGAAGGCATTGATCAGCGGATCGCGGGCGCGGACGCGGGCGAGCGCCGCTTCGACAATTTTCAACGCGCCGGCACGGCCGGCGGCCACCGCGGCGGCGGTCTCGGCGGCCGTGCTCCAGGCGAAATCGGCCGCCGCGGTTTCAAGCACGGAA
>JASHXX010000241.1 GCA_030043335.1 Xanthobacteraceae bacterium | reverse complement strand
CTCCGTGGAACAAAGTGCACGACCACTGCCGCGGGCTGTCGCCGTTTCCTGGCGCCTGGTTCGAGCTTGCCGGTACCGGACGCGTGAAGGTGTTACATACGACGAAGGGCGTTGGGCACGGCAAGCCCGGAGAAGTGCTCGACGATCATCTGACGATCGCCTGCGGAGAGGGCTCGGTGCGGCTCGTCGAGCTGCAGCGCGCCGGGGGGCAGCCGATGTCGGCGGAGGAGTTTTTGCGCGGGATGCCGATCCTGCGAGCCGGCGTCCTGATTTGAGCGTTCGCGCTCTCGCGCTACGCCGCGTGAAAGCCGGCCCAATGATGCCGCCGCGACTCGACATATTCGGCGAGATCGGCATCGGTGACCCGCACCAGGTCGGCATGGCCGAAGCCCTGCGAATAGTCGAGAATCGATACGATATCGGGCGTGATCCGCATCAGCGGCACCGCGGCCGGGTCGGGCCGCGGCATGACCTTGTATTCGGGATAGCGCCGCAACAGGATCTCGGCGACGTGGTCGATCTCGCCCTGGTCCGCCGCCTCGACCGCGCGGGCGGCGATTGACAGCCCCTTGATCTGCAACGGCTGCGGATAGTCGTTAGCGATGGCCAGCGATACTCGCGGGTCGCGCGCGATGTTGGCGAATTTCTGGCTTTCGCGCCCGATCAGACAATAGATGATGAGCCCGTCATTGGCGTAGCCGACGACGGTCGCCTGCGGCCAGCCGTCGGGACGATTGGTCGCCATCGTCATGATTCGATGATGGTCGAGGAGATCGATGATCTGCTGCTTGAATTGCCGTTTCATGGCACACCCTGTCGACGCCGACTTTCTGCGCCATCACGCGTAGCCGATACGGCGCGCCGGCACTTTGAGATGGATCAACATGCCCCGTTACAAGCTCACCATCGAGTATGACGGCACGCCGTTCGTCGGCTGGCAGGTGCAGGACAACGGCCCCTCGGTGCAGGGCCTCATTACTGAAGCCGTCGCCGCCTTCGCCGGCGAGCGGCCGGCGGTGCAAGGTGCCGGGCGCACCGACGCCGGCGTGCACGCGCTCGGCCAGGTGGCGCATGTCGATCTCGCCAAGGACTGGGACGACGACACCGTGCGCGACGCGCTCAACTACCATCTGCGCCCGCAGCCGATCGCCGTCCTTGCCGCCGAGCACGCGGCCGACGATTTCGACGCCCGCTTCTCGGCGGTGAAGCGGCATTATCTCTATCGCATCAGCAATCGCCGCGCCGATCTTGCGCTCGAGGTCAACCGCGCTTGGCGGGTGCCGCGCCCGCTCGACTGCGCGGCGATGCAGAGCGCGGCGCAGCGCCTCCTCGGCCGCCACGACTTCACCACCTTCCGCGCCGCCGAATGCCAGGCGAAATCGCCGGTGAAGACGCTCGACGCGCTCGAGGTGGCGCGCGCGGGCGAGGACGTGCGCATCACCGCCTCGGCGCGCTCATTCCTGCAGCATCAGGTGCGCTCGATGGTCGGCTCGCTCGTCCATGTCGGCGAGGGCAAATGGAGCGTCGAGGATCTTGCCTTAGCGCTCGCGGCGCGCGACCGCACCGCCTGCGGCCAGGTCGCGCCGCCGCAGGGGCTTTATCTGGTGCGGGTCGAGTATTGATCGACGTCAGGCGAAATATTTTTCGATGATCCGCCGGTAGATCGCCGTCAGCGTGACCAAATCCGCGACCGGCGCCCATTCGTCGACCGCGTGCATGGTCTGCCCGACCAGGCCGAACTCCAGCACCGGGCAATAATCCTTGATGAAACGGGCGTCCGAGGTGCCGCCGGAGGTCGACAGCTTGGCCTGGCGGCCGGTCACTTCGGCGATCGCGTCCTGCGCCAGTTTGGTGAACGGGCCGGGCCTGGTCGCGAACACCTCGGCGTTCGAGGGTTGCCAGTCGAACGAAAAATGCAGGCGGCCGGCTGCGGCGGTCTTGGCGCGGTGCTCGATCAGCGTCTTCAGCGCGGTCTGGCTGTGGCGGTCGTTGTAGCGGATGTTGAAGCGGGCGCACGCCTCGCCCGGGATCAGGTTGACGGTCGAATTGCCGACATCGACCGAGGTGAATTCGAGATGCGAGGGATCGAACTGGTCGCTGCCTTCGTCGAGCGGCGCCTGCAGCGCGGCGATCAACGTCACTAGGCCGCGGATCGGATTGTCGGCGCGATCGGGATAGGCGACATGGCCCTGGCGGCCGGTGACAACGAGCGTGCCGTTGAGCGAGCCGCGCCGGCCGGCCTTGATGGTGTCGCCGAGCGCCTCGACATTGCTCGGCTCGCCGAGGATGCAGTGGTCGAAGGTTTCGCCGCGCTCGGCCGCCCATTTGAGGAGCTTCGGCGTGCCGTTGACGGCGATCCCTTCCTCGTCGCCGGTAATGAGGAGCGAGAGCGAGCCGCGCTTCGGCCTGCCGCCATTGGCGGCGAGATAGTCGAGCGCCGCGGCGACGAAGCAGGCGATGCCGCCCTTCATGTCGACGGCGCCGCGGCCAAAGAGCGCGCCGCCTTCGACCTCGCCGGCGAACGGCGGATGCCGCCAGGCCGCCTCGTCGCCCGGCGGCACGACGTCGGTGTGGCCGGCAAACACCAGATTGGGCCGCGCGATGCCGGTGCGGGCGTAAAGGTTCTCGACCGGCGCGGTGCCGGGCTCGGCAAAGGTCGCGCGATGCACGGTGAAGCTCGCTGTCTCCAGCACGCTTTGCAGATAGGCGAGTGCGCCGCCCTCCTCCGGCGTGACCGAGCGGCAGCGAATGAGATCGCGGGCGATGGCGACGGGATCGGCGGTCATTTCAGAACGCCTTCTCCAGGCCAGCCTGCTTGAGGACTTCGTTTGCGGTGTGACGCGATTGGGTCGCGCGCGGGACCGTCACGTTCCGGTTGCTGACCGGGCTGTACCAGATTTCGTGGCTGCCTTTGCCTTGGCGAACGATGTAACAGCCGTTTGCTTGTAGGATGCGCACGAGATCGCGATAGAAATCGGCCATCAGGCTCCAGCGATTTCGAGATGTTCCTCGGCGCGGAAAGTGAGGAACAGATTGTCGCTGCGTTGGCCGGACAATTCCAGGAGATCGGGCAAAACGAGCCTTACCTCCTCGATCATGGCAGGCCAGGTGTCGGCCTCGACGACAAGGCCGGCGACGTCATTGCTCGTGGCAATCCAAACGCTGGCCTCGGCGTCCCAACGTGCATCGATGGTGATTGAACGGCTCACAAGCAGTAAATCGGGCAGTGCGCGGCGCGGGTCAACCCCCCGGGCCGGCAAGCTTCAACGCACAGCGCGACGATGCGCCGACGCAAAGGCCCTGCGGAACGCTTCTGCTCAAGCCTTGCCGAGCGGGTCAGGCCCGTATTGGTTCGGACCGACGGTGCCCCGGCGGAAGCCGAGCTCGACGAGCAAGGCCAGACCCAGGATCGTGAACGGCACCGCAATCGCGACCGCCGGCAGGCTCGGCGCCTCCTCGGTGCCGGCCCAGCCGAGCACGGTGAAGAGGTCGAGGAGCGCCCCGGCAGCGAAGAAGATCGCCAGCAGCCAGACCGGCAGCTTGCGGTCGTGGGCGCGTTTGGCGGCGACGGCAAACTCGGGATAAGTGAAAGCCAGATCGACGATCGCGCTCAGCCGATCGCCCTGGAGCGCCTCGGCGGCGAGATGGCCGGCGGTCTCCGCGACGGCGAGAGCGAGCATCGCGATCCAGAAGGTGCGGCGGCCGATGCGGCCGTCGAAGCTGTTGAGAAGATAGACCCAATCCATCGGCGCCGTTTCTGCCCTGCCCTTGCCGCGCCGGCCCCGCTCAATCCCGCAACAGCTCGTTGATGCTGGTCTTCGCCCGCGTCTTCTCGTCGACCTGCTTGACGATGACGGCGCAGGCCTGGTGCGGGCCGGCCTCGCCGTTCCGGCCGGGCTTGCCGGGGAGGCTTCCCGGCACCACCACCGAATAGGCCGGCACCTCGCCGAGATGGATCCTGCCGCTGTCGCGGTCGACGATCTTGGTCGAGGCGCCGATGAACACGCCCATCGCCAGCACCGCGCCTTCGCGCACGATCACGCCTTCGGCGACCTCGGAGCGCGCGCCGATGAAGCAATTGTCCTCGACGATCACCGGCTCGGCCTGCAGCGGCTCGAGCACGCCGCCAATGCCGACACCGCCGGAGATGTGGCAGTTCTTGCCAATCTGCGCGCAGGAGCCGACCGTCGACCAGGTGTCGATCATGGTGCCGCGGTCGACATAGGCGCCGAGATTGACGAAGCACGGCATCAGCACGACATTGGGGGCGATATAGGCGGAGCGGCGCACGATCGCACCGGGAACCGCACGAAACTGTGCCTGTTCAAAATCGACGCGGCCCCAGCCGGCATATTTGAGCGGCACCTTGTCGAAACCCCAGACGCCGCTCCCCGGTCCTTCG
>JASHXX010000240.1 GCA_030043335.1 Xanthobacteraceae bacterium | reverse complement strand
ACGAACGCCATCACCTGCAAGTCGGGCTTCAGCGCGCGGAATTCGTCCCAGACCTCGGGCTTGCGGTAGGAGGCCGGCTGGCAAACGGGAAGCTTCGCCGCCAGCGCCGCCTCCTTCAGCGGATCGGCCTTGGCGCCTTCCTGCTCCGGCGCGACATAGGCGGCAACGACGTTCTCGCCGCGTTTGATCAGCGCCTCGAGCACCGCCTTGCCGAACGCCTGCTGGCCGTGGACGACGATGCGCATTCCCTACGCCGCCTCGGCCTTGGCCGGCTTGTCCGGCGCGGTGATCGCGCCCGACGACTTGATCGCGGCGATGTCCTCGTCGGAGTAGCGCAGCACCTGGCGCAGGATTTCGTCGGTGTGCTCGCCGATAAGGGGCGAACGCCGCACGTCGGCGGGCGAATCCGACATCTTGATCGGGTTGCCGACGGTCAGATATTTGCCGCGGCCCGGATGATCGACCTCGACCACGGTGCCGGTTGCGCGCAGCGATTTCTCCTCGGCGAGTTCCTTCATCGACAGGATCGGCCCGACCGGAATGTCGAGCTTGTTGCAGATCTCCATGACCTCGAACTTGGTCTTGGTCACGGTCCACTGCTCGATGGCGGCGAAGATGCCGCGCAGCCGCGGCAACCGCGCCGGCGGCGTGGCGTAATCCGGATCGGTCTTCCACTCCGGCCGGCCGATCAGGTCGCAGATCGCGCCCCACACCGGCGCCTGGGTGATGAAATAGATGTAGGCGTCGGGATCGCTCTCCCAACCTTTGCATTTGAGGATCCAGCCCGGCTGGCCGCCCCCGGAATCATTGCCGGCGCGCGGCGTCGCCGCACCGAACGGGATGCCTTCGCCGTACTGGCTGTACTCGGTGAGCGGGCCGTGCTTGAGGCGCTGCTGGTCGCGTAATTTCACCCGCGCGAGATTGAGAACGCCGTCCTGCATGGCGCATAAAACCCGCTGGCCGCGGCCGGTGCGCACGCGCTGATAGAGCGCGGCGACAATGCCGAGGGCGAGATGCAGCCCGGTGCCGGAATCGCCGACCTGCGCGCCGGTGACGAGCGGCGGCCCGTCGCGGAAGCCGGTGGTCGAAGCCGAGCCACCGGCGCATTGCGCGACGTTCTCGTAGACCTTGCAGTCCTGGTACGGGCCGGGGCCGAAACCCTTCACCGAGGCGACGATCATGCGCGGGTTGAGCTTGTGGATGTGGGCGAAGGTGAGCCCCATGCGATCGAGCGCGCCGGGCGCGAAATTTTCCACCAGCACGTCGCATTGCTGCACCAGCCGGTCGAGGATTTCCTTGCCCTTGGGATGCTTGCTGTCGATGGTGATCGAGCGCTTCGAGCCGTTGAGCATGGTGAAATAGAGGCTGTCGGCGCCTTTGACGTCGCGCAGCTGGCCGCGGGTGATGTCGCCGGTGCCCGGCCGCTCCACCTTGATCACGTCGGCGCCCATGAAGGCCAGAAGCTGCGTGCAGGTCGGCCCCGACTGCACATGCGTGAAGTCGAGAACGCGCACGCCGTCGAGCGCCCGGCCCGCTTCGCCCCACGGTTTGGCGCTCGGCCGCGGCAGCGTTCTTTTGGCGTTTTTTGTCGGGGGCGTCTTGGCCCGGAGCTTGACGACCTCCTTCGCCGGTTTCTTCGCAGCCGCCTTGGCGCGGCGCGTCTTCTTGCCCTTGGCCATCTCCACGTCCATATTTGTACATCGTCTGGTTCTTGGTCCCCGGCGCGTATTCGTTCGGGTCGACCCAGATATTGATCACCGCGGATTTGCCGGTCTTGCCGACCATCTCGCGCGCCTGCCGCAAGGCGCCGGCGATCTTTGCCGGATCGCGCACCTCGATGCCCCAGCCGCCCCATTGCTTCGGGAACAGCGAGAACTCCATGTCGCCGAGCTTGTTGCCGACATTGCCACGCTGTTCGCCGTATTTGGCGAGCTGGCCGTAGCGGATCTGATTCATCGCCGAATTATTGCCGATCACCGCGATATAGGGCGCGCCGAAGCGGTCGGCGGTCTCCATGTCGAAGGCGGTCATGCCGAAGGCGCCGTCGCCGTAGTAGCAGAGCACCTCTTTGTTCGGGTGCGCCAGTTTTGCCGCGAGCGCAAAGCCGGTGCCGACGCCGAGCGAGCCGAGCGCGCCGGGGTCCATCCAGTGGCCGGGCGCCCGCGGGCGCACCGCCTGCGCCGAGATCGTCACCACGTCGCCGCCATCGCCGATATAGATCGTGTCGTGGGCGAGAAATTCGTTGATCTCATAGGCGACGCGGTAGGGATTGATCGGCGTCGCGTCGGAGGTGAACATCGGCATCAGCTTGGCGAGCGCCGCGTCCTCGGCCGCGGTGAGCTCGGCCATCCATTGCCGCCGCTTCTGCCGCTTGTCGTTCTTGAGCCGGCCCGAGGCCGCCGCGAGCGCGGCGGCGAGCACCGCACCGGGATCGCCGACAATGCCGAGCGTAATGTCGCGGTTCTTGCCGACGGTGCGGTAGTCGAGGTCGATCTGCACCAGAGTCGGCACGTTGATGCGCTTGCCGTAGCCCATGCGGAAATCGAACGGCGTGCCGACAATGACGACGACGTCGGCCTTGGCAAAGGCGAGCGAGCGGGTACGGTCGAAATGGTGCGGATCGCCGGGCGGCAGCAGCCCGCGGCTGCCGCCGTTGAAATAGCCGGGAATGTCGAGGCCGCGCAAAAGCGCAATCGCCTCCTCGTGGCCGCGCGCCGCCCACACCTGCTGGCCGAACAGGATCGCCGGCCGCTCGGAATTGACCAGAATGTCGGCGAGCCGCTCGACGTCTTTCGGGTCGCCGACCGCCTTGGTCGAGGCGCGATAATGGCCGGGCCGCGGCAGCACCGCACGGGCGACGTCGATCTCGCGGTCGAGGATGTCACGCGGGATTTCGAGATAACTCGGGCCGTAGGCGCCGGCGAAGCACTCGCGTGCCGCCATCGCGATCATGTCGGCGATGCGCTCGGTCGACATCACCGTCGAGGCGAATTTGGTGATCGGCTTCATCATCTCGACATGCGGCAGGTCCTGTAGCCCGCCCATTTTCCACTGCGACAGCGCCGACTGGCCGCCGATGTGAAGGACCGGGCTTTCCGAGCGCAGCGCCGTGGCGATGCCGGTGACAGCATTGGTGCAGCCGGGGCCCGCGGTGGTCACCACGCAGCCGAGCCTGCCGGTCTGGCGCGCATAGCCGTCGGCGGCGTGCGCCGCAGTCTGCTCGTGACGCACGTCGATGATGCGGATGCCCTCGTCGATGCAGCCGTCATAGATGTCGATGATATGGCCGCCGCACAGCGTGAAGATGGCGTCGACGCCCTCGGCCTTGAGCGCCTTGGCGACGAGATGGCCGCCGGAGACGGCATTGGCGTCGGCGCTTTTCTTTTTCAGCGTGTCTTCCGCCGTCGTCGACTGCGCTCTCTCGGCTTTCGCCGCCGCTTCGGCCATCGATCTCTCCCGCTCCTTGATCGTCATGCCCGCCAATGCGGGAGCGGCATTCATTATTCCATAATTCCCTTCGTTCAACAGGGCTCCCTGACCGCGCCGGTACCGTGCGGGGATTGGTCCCACAGCCGCAGAGGCTAGAGCCGCAAAGGCGCCGGTTCGACTTGCCCGCGCCGCGGCGCGACGGCAAAGTCGCGGCCCATGTCGGTCCGATGCCGGGAGCAGATCGGGTGATTGCGATCTATCCTTAATGTCGAATTCGTCCATATCGCCGCGGTCGTGCTGTGGCTCGGCGGCGGCAGCCTGTGCATTTTCAACGCCATCAAGGCGGACCGCGCCCACAACGCCGCGGATTTCGCCCGCGTCCTCAGCGACACCATGTTCTTCGTCAACCGGCTGTTCATCCCGGCCGCGGTCGTGGCGTTTGCCGCCG
>JASHXX010000239.1 GCA_030043335.1 Xanthobacteraceae bacterium | reverse complement strand
GGTCATCCCCTCGTGATCTTAAATGAGAGTAGAGACCCCCCTCAAATCGTGAAGAAAGCGGACAACCTCACGCTCGTGCTCAAGGCGGAGAAGGACGGCAAAATTCGCGCCGGCTCAATGGGATGGGACGACCCGGTGATCTTGCTGCCGGGCCAAGCACTCGAGATCGTGTGGGTCGAGGGGCAAACCCACGTTTTGCTTAAGCAGCGTACCGGGATGGCGCAGACCGAGACGGGCTTGTAACGCGTTACCTATGAGGCTTATAGGTGACCGTAACGCGTGACGTATATCGGTCGATGATATGGGTAGGGAGCGTCACGCGTGACGCGGTTCGCGCTCTTCATATCGTCACGGCGTGACGCGACCGAAGAGCCACATCGTCACGGGTGACGCGAAGCGCTCACGGATCCGATAGCCTTCCGTTAAGGGGTCATTCCGGCATGCCGGACCCGACCTCGGCCCAACGGTCAAAGCGCTACCGCGACCGCAAGAAGCGGGGTTACCGCCTTGTGAACGGCCTACGCCTTAGCGAGATCGAGATCGAAAATCTGGCTGCCCGCGGTTACGCGGCGGAGCCCGGGTTCTCGTTGACCGCCGTCGTCGAGGCATTCGTGTCCGACGTCCTCTACAGCGCCACCCGCCGACGCCGGCTGAAGAAGGCACGCGACGCCGTCGACCGGAACGATCCGCGCGACGAGCAGGCGATCGATCGCGCCCTCGTCGCCAAGCGCCAGCAACTCCTGCAGTGGCAGTGACGTCCCTTCGCCGCCGCCGGTCGTCGAGCAGAAATGAAAGCTGGTTACCGCGCCGACGGCAGCTTGCCGGCGCCGATATTCACCCGATGGCCGGCCAGCTTATTTGCGGCTGCCGCCGCGCACATTGACGAGCCAGCTGGTACTTCAGCAGACGAAATTCATTGTAGCGCAAGTCCTTGGGAGAATGTCGAGGCACCCAGCGCACTGCCACCACGTGAAAGCCGGCGGCCGCCGGCGGCCCCATCACCTTGCGCCACGAGTAGGCCAGCTCGGGAAAGCGTGCAGCAGCAGGCACGGCCGGCCGAGCGTCTCGAACCCGGCCTCCAGCACGTGCATGCCGTTGACGTTCTCGACGAAACGCGCGCGGATGCCCGGCGGCAGAACGCCCCTGTCGAGCGGCGGCAGTTCCGTCATCATTACAGCGTCTGCTCCCACGCTTCGGGAATGAGCTGATAGCCGGAGCCGCTGCGCACGAGATGAGCGAAGCCGGGGAAGTGCAGGTGCATGCCGGTGATCGCCAGCCGGTCGGTCGCCACCATGTCAAACACGCGCCGGCGCGTGGCCGCCGCGCCGTCGGGATCGGTGTCGAACTCCATGCACACTTCCGGACGTGCGATCTGTATCTCCGGCACGTGCACTGTGTCGCCCCAGATCAGCAGTTGCTCGTTGCCGGAACTGATGAGGAACGACGTGTGGCCCGGCGTGTGGCCGTGGCACGGGATGGCGGTGACGCCGGGAAATACCTCGCCCTTCTGAAACAGTCGCGTGCGGTCCTTGTACGGCGTGATCTGCTCCCGCGCGCACATGAAATAGAGCCGCTGCTGGCGCTCGGACGCCTTGGCCATGGCGGCGTCGTCCAACCAATGCGGCGACTCGTTCTCATGCACGACCAGTTCGGCATTGGAGAAATAACGGCGCCCGGTCGCCGGATCGGACAGGCCGGCCGAATGGTCCGGGTGCATGTGGGTGAGCAGCACCGTCTCGATCGACGCGGGATCAACGCCGGCGGCGGCGATGTTCGCGAGCACCTTGCCGGCGGTGGGCCCGAGGTAATTGCCGGAGCCGGTCTCGACCAGCGCCAAGCGCCCGGCCGAATAGAGGAGGAACGCGTTGATGGCCGTGCGCCGTGCCGGCCGGAAGGATTCGGCGAGGATGCGCCGCGCCTCTTCCTGATCGATGTTGCGCAGAACTTCGAGCCCGCCGTCGACGAAGCCGTCGCTGATCGCGGTGACGACGATGTCGCCGACGCGGCGGTGAGACACGCCAGGGACCTGCTTCTGCGGAATTTTGCTCATTGGTTTTCCTCCTCCCTTGCTGCCGCGTTGGCCCACACTGTCCACAACAGGCGGCTGGCGTCACTCAGCAAGCAGATATTGCTGCCGCGACCGGCGAGCAGCAAGCGGCGCAGCAATATCAGATCGAGGCCAATTTGTTTAGCGAAAGGTGCGACTGGTGATTATATCGGTGCCGCCATCTCCGGTCTCGCTGGCGCTGCGGCGATTGCGCTGGCATGACGCTCAGCGACTTCATTTTGGAAATTTGTGGGCACGATAAGTTGCAAGCTGCTATCGCTTCTGGTGCGCTCGATCGTGGTCTGGCGGATGTTGAGCGATGGTTCCGGCTCCTCGAATGCAGCGACGATCCAAGAGCCGTAGCGGCGCTTGACGAGCTGGTGCGGACCGTCAGCCGGAATGCGCCGTTGAAAGAAAGGCCGTTCGCTGTGCACGCGGCCGGCAGTGCTGCGATTTCGCAGCCGCCACCCAAAAATCAAAAACGTTGAGGCAACAAAAATAACGTGCGATCCACCCTACGGTGCGGGCCACCGGGTGGTGCTGCGATCAATGCTGCCGAAGTTGCCGCTAAGCCGTCCCCGGCAACAAGCAGTCGGACAATTCGATCGACCTTAATGGCTCAGTAAGAGAGAGCCTCACCTTGTTCGAGTTCGCCTTGAATGCGCTAAACGCTTGCTAGAATCGAACGCACCTCAAACCAATCGCGCAATGCAGACCCGGATCAGCGAACGGGCGAGTGCTTTGTCGGTGTCCTCATATTTCAGTTGCCGCATGGCATAGCCATAAGCCACTGCGAATACCTCCTCCGGCGAGGCCGCCTCGGCGTTCGCCCAATCTCGACAGGCTGCAATAAAGGGACCGAATCCACATCCTTGCGTGTAGGAGCCAATGGACGACCACTGGCTCAAAATACCTTCGGTCGGCCAGCCAGCCGGCAGACGCTCACGTTGCATGTGGAAGATTGTGCTTAACTCAAGCGTGATTGGGTCCACCGTCGAGAACGACCGGCCCGCATCGCCAAAGTCGATCAGCATTGGGCGACCAGTGTTGTCGAATACGACGTTAGCGCAATGCAAATCGCCGTGCTGACAACATTGTCCAGCACGTACCGTCCTAGCTTCGATCGCTCTTATGTCTATGCCGGCTAATTGTGCCTGTATGGCGGGTAATTGCGCGGTTCGCGCTCTTCATATCGTCACCGCGTGACGCGACCGAAGAGCCACATCGTCACGGGTGACGCGAAGCGCTCACGGATCCGATAGCCTCGAGCGTGATCTTCTCCGTCTTGAGCAGGATTAGCAGGTGACCGGCTCCCGGACCGACAAACTTTCTCCTCCCGGACACCTATGGTTCGCCGATCTGAAAAGTGGGGTGCAACTTGCCTAGCAGGTGACCGGCTCCCGGACCGACAAACATTCTCCTCCGGACACCTATGGTTCGCCGATCCGAAAAGTGGGGGACCCGTCATAGGAGCCAAGCCGTCAAATCCTTTGTTGCCCGTGGCATAGGTGACCCGGTCGAAGGGGCTTGAGTGACGGCGGCGCACCTATGGGATAATTCGTTGGCTCCGGGCGCTCATACTCCGAACAGGCGCTGCCAACAGCACCGGAGAGCTCTTGTGGAACGAGCCCGAGATACGCGCTGAGCATGCGCACCGCATGAAGGCCGGGCTGCACACTAGGCGAAGACTCCCCTCTTCATAAAAGCGCCAGAGCGCGCATTACCGAAGGCGCCGGTCAGCGGGTGGTCCGCCGGCCGGGCGCGCAAGTAAGCGGACGTCGCAATGCCCCGTCATGACCGCAAGCCGATCAGGAACGACGAGCGTTTCCCGCTTTGTTTGATTGAGCCAGCCGATATTCGCCTTGCGGCATCGCACCGGCACAGTGGACGGAAGGCCTGTTACCAAAGCGTTTCACAGAGATTTTGAAGGACTACGATTTGCATCCTCGCCACTACAAATGGTAGCCAAGCTAGCATCGCTTCACCCATTGGCTAGGAAATTTGCATGACCGCGGATGGAAACTGGAACCTCGTAATGGCAACGCCATTAGGCGAACGCCAATCGAGCCTTTCCGTAAAGACGGACGGCGGCACACTTGTGGGCAGCCAGGCGGCCGACGGAAATTCGACGCAAATCTTCGACGGCAGTGTCAATGGCAATAACGTGTGTTGGAAGGTTTCAATTACTGACCCGATGCCAATGACTCTTGAATTCAGTGGCGTAATCAACGGTGATGAGATCACGGGAAGTGTGACACTTGGACCCTTCGGCCCATCGTCGTTCTCGGGTCGGCGCAGCTAGGGGTTTACCTCGCGTCTCACAAGGGCACAGAGATTTCGAGCGACATCCGAAAACTTCGGTTGCACCACCATGAGGTGGCTCGCAATGCACCAACCTAGCGCCATCGAAACTCCCTTGTGCGGTGGGGCATTTGAGATTGGGACGGCGAACTACCGAGTAGGGAAACCGAGACTATTGGCTTCCGAGATCGAGCTTGCCCTCAGCCCTTTCGTTGTCTGGCAAAGTCATTGGCCGGTGGTGCTTTAGGCCCTCTGATGCCGTTTTACCCGGCAATATCTGTCCTCGATTGAGGTTTTTCCTTATGATTGACCATGTCACAATTGCTCGGAGCGCCCGCACCGGAGGGAAGATGCTGACTGGTACACCGCAACTGCGCGAGCTTGCTACTATGGAGACCTCTGCAAGGCGTTGGGCATTGATAGAGTCGTTAATCGCTGCTTTTCAGACGACGTTTACAAAGCTCAATTTTCAATTGATCGCGGCGAGCGCGACGGTAAACGCTCAAGCCATCGTCTTGGAACAATCGCCATGCGTCCGTATTTACGGCGGGCTCGCATTTCATCCACTCCTCGGCTCGGACGCAATCACCTTTGCTCTGCTCCATGAAACGGGACATCATTTGGCGGTGGGTTGCCGGCAACCATGGAATCCGTCGATCGCTTGCGAATGTCTCGCTGACCAGTATGCGGTAAACGAAGGCGCACCGGCGTCGGGGTCTTGCTGCGTGCCTGCCTCGAGGTGCTCTGCCTGTCCTCCGGCGCCTTGCCCTAATCGGCGGGTGAGCAGCTCGCCGAGTGGCGAGGAAGGTCGGCGTCGACCTCACAGTTGGAGCCGAACGCTTGAAGGCGCGATCTCACCTCGGCCATTGCGATGTTGCGGCTGCTTCACAAAGTGTTCCGGGGCAAGGTCCCGCTTGGGGGAGGGCGACACCGAAGGTCCGGGAGCAACCGATTGAGCCGTCACGCGTGTCATCGCGTGCCAGGAATTCGATCCACAAAACGCGTGATCTTAAATGAGAGTAGAGAGCCCCCCTCAAATCGTGAAGAAGGCGGACAATCTCACGCTCGTGCTCAAGGCAGAGAAGGACGGGAAAATTCGCGCGAGCTCAATGGGATGGGATGAGCCGGTGATCGTGCTGCTGGGCCACGCGCTCGAGATCGTGTGGGTCGAGGGGCAAATCCACATTTTGCTTAAGCAGCGTACCGGGATGGCGCAGACCGAGACGGGCTTGTAACGCGTTACCTATCAGCCTTATAGGTGACCGTCACGCCGTGACGCATATCGGCCGATGATATGTCACGCCGTGACGACGATCCAGGCTACGACCCGATATCGGTGCGACGGTGCCAAGCGCCTGAAGGAGAGAAAGGCGTAAGCGGCGAAGTCATGACGCGCGTGCGTTGACTTCGCCTTCCGGCACGACATCGAAGACATCGCCGCGGCCATCCGCGAGCGCGATCTCGATTCCGGCGGCCGCGTCGGCTCGAATCGTTCATAAGGAGGAAACGCCCGATGGCCCTCTACGAATTGAGAACCTATACGCTGCGCGTTGGGACAATGGCGGAGGCGGTGAGGCTCTAC
>JASHXX010000238.1 GCA_030043335.1 Xanthobacteraceae bacterium | reverse complement strand
CGGCCGCACTATCTGGAGGCGCTGACCTTGGTCGAGCGCCTGCATCGGCGTCTGCTCGACGTCATCAAGGACGAGTTCGACCGCCGCGGCCGCGCCGACATCAATTCGGTGCAGGCGCTGCTCTTGTACAACATCGGCGACAAGGAGCTGACCGCCGGCGAGCTGCGCACGCGCGGCTACTATCTCGGCTCCAACGTCTCCTATAATCTCAAGAAGCTGGTCGAGATGGGCTTCCTCGATCATCAGCGCTCCCGCGTCGACCGGCGTTCGGTGCGCATCAAGCTCACCGACAAGGGCCGCGAGGTCCGCGACGTTGTCGATGCGCTCTATCAGAAGCACGTACGCACCGTGGAGCAGGTCGGCGGCATCAATGCCGACGAGTTCGGTCTCCTCAACAAGGCGCTGCACCGCCTCGAGCGCTTCTGGACCGATCAAATCCTCTACCGGCTCTGATAGGACAAGGTCCTCCGGGTAAGAGTTTCCGTCGTACTGGCGTACTTTGCTCCGGCGCAAATGCCGGGGCATTTTTTGTTTCGGATGACAGATGTCATTCGGATGAAAGATGTCAGATGACGCAGGACAGAAACAAGCGAGAGACGCTTCCTTCTGACATCCGGCATCTGACATCCGACATCTGACATCCGTCCTCTGTCCTCTGTCCTCTGCTTGTGCTAGTCCGGCCCCGGCCCATTTCGGCCTTCATGCTGTGTTGGGTTGACGCTCCATGGGCGAACCTCGCGAACGGGATGGCGCGCGTTCAGATCGCCGTCTGTTCCTGACCGGCCTTGCCGGCGTGGCGACGCTGGCGGCGGCGTTCGCGCCGCGGCGCGCTGCGGCCGAGGATCCGGCGCTCGACGCGCTGATCGGCGACAGCGAGCGCGGTCAGTTCGGGCAGTCGTTCGATCAGGGCTCGCGCACCATTCATATGCCGAAGGCCTCGGCGCCGACGCTCTCGCCTGCGACCTTGCAAACCACCGAGAAGGCGATCGAGGCCTATGACGCGATCGTCGCCCGCGGCGGCTGGCCGGCGATACCCCAAATCGACCAACTGCGGCTCGGCGATCGCCACCCCGGGGTGGTCAATCTGCGCTCGCGGCTTTCCGCTTCCGGCGATCTCGATCCGAGCGCGGTCGGCAACGACATCTACGATTCCTATGTCGAGGCGGCGGTACGCCGGTTTCAGGCGCGCCACGGCCTGACCATCGACGGCATCGTGCGCGCGGCGATCCTGCTGGCGCTGAATGTGCCGGCGGCGAGCCGCCGCGACCAACTCAAGGTCAACATCGAACGGCTCAAGGCGCTGACCACCAATCTCGGCCCGCGGTACGTGGTGTGCAACATCCCGGCGGCGCGCATCGAAGCGATCGAGAACGACGTCGCGGTGTCGCGGCACACCGCCGTGGTCGGCAAGCCCGATCGCCCCTCGCCCGACATCAACAGCAAGATCGTCGAGATCAACTTCAATCCATATTGGACCGTGCCGCCGTCGATCGTGCGCAAGGATTTGATCCCGAAAATGCAGGACCAGCCGGATTACCTGAGCGCAAATCACATCCGCATCTACGACGCCAAGCATGTCGAGCTGCAGCCCTCGCAGATCAACTGGTACTCCGAGGACGCGACCCATTACTCGTTCAAGCAGGACCCCGGCGATTTCAACTCGCTCGGCTCGATCCGCATCAACTTCCCGAGCGCCTACGGCGTCTATATGCACGACACGCCGCTGAAGAATCTGTTCGGCGACGATTTCCGCTTCCATTCATCGGGCTGCGTGCGCGTGCAGAACGTGCGCGAGCTGGTCTATTGGCTGCTCGCCGAGACCAAGGGCTGGTCGCGCGAGGAGATCGATCGCGTGATCAAATCGGGCGAGCACAAGGACGCGAGACTGGCGAAGCCGGTGCCGCTGCACTGGGTCTATGTCACCGCCTGGGCGGCCTCCGACGGCGTCGTGCAATTCCGCGAGGACATTTACAGCCGTGACGGGCTCGGCGGTCCGGCCATACCTGCGACCACGAAGCTTTAGTTGCAGCCCGGATTGGACGCAACGAAATCTGCGGCGCTCGACGCGGTAGGGCCGGATTTCGCTTCCGCCGCAATCCGGGTTACACTTCGCTCACCAACAAAATTTCCCAAGGGAGGGTGGCGTGAGTGAACAAGTCAAATTCGTCCTCGACGAAACGCAAATTCCCAAATCCTGGTACAACATCGCGGCTGATCTGCCGAAGCCGTTGCCGCCGGTGCTGCATCCCGGCACCAAGCAGCCGGTCGGGCCCGGCGATCTTGAGCCGCTGTTCCCGATGGCGCTGATCCTCCAGGAGGTATCGGCCGAGCGCACCATCGACATCCCGGAGCCGATCCGCGACGTCTACCGCATGTGGCGGCCGTCGCCGCTAGTGCGCGCCCGCCGCCTCGAGCAGGCGCTGGGGACGCCGGCGAAGATCTATTACAAATACGAAGGCGTCTCGCCGGCGGGCTCGCACAAGCCCAACACCGCGGTGCCGCAGGCCTGGTACAACAAAGAGCAGGGCATCAAGCGGCTCTCGACCGAGACCGGCGCCGGGCAGTGGGGCTCCTCGCTCGCCTTCGCC
>JASHXX010000237.1 GCA_030043335.1 Xanthobacteraceae bacterium | reverse complement strand
TAGAACAGGCTGCGGCGGCGCGCCTCGAGCTCGCGTTCGACTGTCGCCTCGAACCGGCGATGCTCGCGCAGGAAGCCGCCGAAGGCGCGCACCAGCGGCATGTTGGCGACGACGTCGGTCATCTCGCCGTCGACGGCTGCGGCCTTGCCGGCGAAGTCGTGGTGCAGCGGCCGGCCGGCGGCGGCGAGGCGGAACATGATGACGACCATGACGCCGGCGACGAGCCCGAGCCCCGCCGCCATCGCCAGGCTGATGGTCGCGACCAGCGCGATGGCGGCGACGGTCGCCAAGCATGGCGGCAGTACGTTCCAGACAAACATATTTTCGCCGGTGAAGACCGAATTCGCGGTTGCGGTTACGCGGCTCGTCAACGTGCCGGGCAGGCGGTCGGCGAAATAGCCGGGCGAATGACCCATCAGATGCCGGAACAGGTCGCGCCGCAGGTCGCCGGTGACGCCGACGAACGCGTAATTGGCGATCCAGCCCGCGACCCGCCACAACAGGTTGTCGGCCGCGACCAGCGAGCCCAGCACCGCAAAGGCGATCCAGACCGCGGCGCCGTCATGGCTCGAGAGCACGTCGACGAGATACTTCACGCCATATTGGGTGCCGACCGAGCAGGTCACGGCGGCCAAGACCGCGCCGAGAATGACGGTGTGGGAGACGGGACGCCGCCTGATGTAGCGAAAAATAAAGGCGAAGGGACGATTGGCGTAATCACACAGATCGACCATGCGCTCGAAATCCCCGCTCAATCCGCCGGCCCCCCGAGGTGCCGATACGACATCACAACGCCGACCGGCGCGAATCTATCCATCGCCGGTCGCGAGTTTCTAAGCCGCCGTTCGTGGGCGTGTTTTCGTTAACGCCGCCATCCACCCGGAGTTCCGGCGGCGAAAAAATTTTAGTTGACCGGCCGCTTTTGAAACATTTGCCCGATTGCGGGTTTTGCTTCTGTCGGGAACTCGCGGGGCGGCGGGCCGCACAATTCAAAGGAAGGTTGGTCGATGCATATTGCGCAGGTTGCACCGTTGACCGAGGCTATTCCGCCCAAGCTTTATGGCGGCACCGAGCGGATGGTGTCGTGGCTGACCGAGGAGTTGATCGCGCTTGGCCATGAGGTCACGCTCTACGCCAGCGGCGACTCGGTGACGTCGGCGCGGCTCGAGGCGGTGTGGCCGCGGGCGCTGCGGCTCGACGGCGCCGTGCGCGATCCCAACGCGCTGCACATGATGATGCTCGAACGCGTCTATCGACGCGCCGGCGATTTCGATTTCCTGCACTGCCACCTCGACTACTATCCGTTCTCGCTGTTTTCGCGCCAGCCGACGCCGTTCGTCACCACGCTGCACGGCCGGCTCGATCTGCCCGAGCACCAGCCGGTGTTCGAGACGTTCCGCTCGATGCCGGTGGTGTCGATCTCCAATGCGCAGCGCCGGCCGCTGCCGCGGGCGAATTGGGTGCGCACCGTGCATCACGGCCTGCCGGTCGATCTGCTGCGGCCGCAGCCGGTACGGCCCGGCTATTTCGCCTTTCTCGGTCGGATCGCGCCGGAGAAGGGCGTCGACCGCGCCATCCGCATCGCGCAGCATTGCGGCGTGCCGCTCAAGGTGGCGGCGAAAGTCGACCGGGCCGACCAGGACTATTACGACGAGCAGATTGCGCCGATGCTGAAGGCGGCAAACATCGAATATGTCGGCGAGATCACCGACCGGGACAAATCGCAGTTCCTGAGCGGCGCCGTTGCGCTCCTCGTTCCGATCGACTGGCCCGAGCCGTTCGGCCTGGTGATGATCGAAGCCATGGCCTGCGGCGCGCCGGTGATCGCGTTCAATCGCGGATCGGTGCCGGAGATCGTCGAGGACGGCGCGACTGGCTTCATCGTCGAGGATCAGACCGGCGCGATCGGCGCGGTCGACCGGCTGGGGCAGCTGTCGCGGGAAACAATCCGCCGGCGCTTCGAGCAGCGCTTCACCGCGCGGCGCATGGCGCAGGATTACCTCGCGGTCTACCGCAGCCTCATGGACCGCGCCGCGCCGCATCTGCGGCTCGTCGCCGACGAAGCGCCGGCGCTGCAGGGCGGATGAGCGCCCCTCTAGGTCGGCCTGAGCGCAGCAAACTCAGCATTTTGAACATCGGGCACGCCCGAGGGCCGGTCGTGCCCGTGTAACCGGTCGTCGACTCTGGGCACTTCGCCCGCGATGCGTTGGCGGCCAGCTCGCCATCCGCTCGTTCAGTGCCGCGAGAGGCTCGGGGCCAATTTGCCGACCAGATTTCCGGTGATCGATAGCTGGCTAAATGGCGTTGCGACCAGCATCAAATCGATCGACCTGCGGGCTGCCACGTATCAAAGTGCGGAGGGCCTCACGTACAGACTTAACAAATATATCGATCAAATGGCGTTTTTCGAGGGCGGCAAGTTGGGCATCGTAGAAATTAAGTCGTCGGCCATCAGGGCGCGTGTGCTGAGCCTCGCGATTCCCAAAGGCAGCACGACAGCAGCGTAACGCGCGGTGATCGAAGCCGCAAAAGCACGCGCGGAGGCTTTTGGTGTCGATCTTACCTCACGCCATTCTGAGGAGACGACATGGGCGACGA
>JASHXX010000236.1 GCA_030043335.1 Xanthobacteraceae bacterium | reverse complement strand
TGTTCGGTGGTCGCAGCAATGGGCGCCTGCTATGTTACCGAAGCCTTAAGTCGGGACACTCGGCGGCGATCGCCGGGTGCCGCTGAAGGCGGCCGTCGCTTGCGTTCCATAGTGCGGCGACGTGCGCCAGACTCGCGAAGGCAAGCTCGATTGTGCTTCCATCCTCACTCGCTTACCTCGACCGAAACTGGACGATGAATTGGGCAAGAAAGCGTATCGCGCCCGGCATTTGACCCTCCTCTCGCCCCACGACAAGGTATGAAACTCGTCCGCAAAGCCGTCTTTCCCGTGGCCGGGCTCGGCACCCGCTTCCTCCCTGCCACTAAAGCCATGCCGAAAGAGATGCTGCCGGTCGTCGACCGGCCGCTGATCCAGCACGTCGTCGACGAGGCGCGCGAGGCCGGCATCGAGCATTTCATCTTCGTCACCGGCCGCAACAAGGGCGTGATCGAAGATCATTTCGACCGCCAATTCGAGCTGGAGATGACGCTGCTCGAGCGGCGGAAGCACGAGGCGCTCGAATTCCTGCGCCAGGATCTGCCGGAGCCCGGCACGGCGAGCTTCACCCGCCAGCAGGAGCCGCTCGGCCTCGGCCACGCGGTCTGGTGCGCGCGCGAATTGATCGGCCATGAGCCGTTCGCGCTGCTGTTGCCGGACGTGCTGGTGCAGCACGAACGCGGCTGTCTCGCGCAGATGATCGATGCCGCGCGCGATGCCGGCGAACGGGCCAACATCGTCGCCGTCGAGGAGATGGCGCTGGAGCGCATCGACCAATACGGCGTCGTCGGCGTCGGCCCGCCCAAAGGCAAGATGTTCGCGGTCACCGGCATGGTGGAGAAGCCGCCGCGCGAGCGGGCGCCGTCGAACCTTATCCTCACCGGCCGCTACATCCTGCAGCCGGAGATTCTCACGCTTCTGGAAACGCAGGACAGCGGCGCCGGCGGCGAGATTCAGCTCACCGACGCGATGATCGCGCTGTCGCGCAAGCAGCCGTTCTACGGACTGAAATTCGAGGGCCGCAGCTTCGATTGCGGCTCGAAGATCGGCTTTCTTGCCGCCAACGTCTCCTACGCGCTCGCGCGCAAGGACATCGCGCCGGGCTTCCGCGCCGAGATCAGAAAGATCCTCGACGACGTCAACGGCGCCTGATCAGCGCCACCCGGAACCGGGCGCGCCGGCGCCGCGCGATCAAAGCCGCGGTTCACCAGCAGCCGCAACCGTTCCCATAACCCGTGGTGCCGTACCCGTAGTAAGGATAGGCGCCGTAATAAGGGTATGAGCCGAAATAGGGATAGGAAGCGTACGGATAGCCATAATACGGCGCGGCCAATGCAGCGCCCGCGAAGGCGCCGGCAGCGAGCGCGCCATAGCCCCAGCCGCCGTAACCCCAACCGCCCCAGCCGCGGCGCCAGCCGCCATAGCCCCAGCCGCGATGCCAGCCATGGCCCCAAGCGGGGTAGCCCCAGCCATAGCCCCAGCGCGCCTCTGCCGTGCCCGAGATCGCCAACGTGGTCGCGCCGACGAGCAGTGCCGCGACGAGTGCAATCAGAAACTTCTTCATGACGTAACCTCGGTGCCTCGTTTTATTTCCGAATTCGGTTGCCGCCAGCATAGCGCAACGAGGCTGCCGTTCCGGTTGCCCGATCTGAAAAACGGGCCACGCGGTAAACAGCCTTGGTAAATGCTAAGGAGCTTTTGCAAGTTAACAGCTGATTGAGATCAATCGCCTCGGCGGCGTGCCGCCGCGATGCCGACTCAGCGTTGCAAGTGCAGACCGAGCAGGAATGACGTGGCGATGTAGGTGAAGGCCGCCTCGGTGGCGAACTGCCAGTCCTGCCGCACCTCGCCCCGCAGCTGCACCTCGGGGGTGAATTTGTAGGTGAGCCCCGCGGACACGAAATAGCGCGTGTCGCTCAGCGGCGACCCGACATAATCGTCGGTACCGTAGCCGGCCTTCAGCGTGCCGATCAGCCAGCGCAGAAAGGCGTGATCGACCTGCAGCGCGAGATCGCGGCTCAGTTCGCCGGACGCGGGCGCGATGACGGTCTCGTAGACCTGCCATGCCGCGGTCAGCTTGGCGGTAGTCAACGCGGTCGCCTGCCAGACCAGCGAGCCGTCGGCGATGAAGCCGCTGACGTCCGGCAGCGTCGGGTCCTTGTAGGAGCGATCGACAAAACCGCCGGCCATCTCGCCGGTCAGCGCGCCGAACAGGTCGACGGCGGCGCCCGCCTTCGCGCTTACGCCGACCGAGCTGCGCTCGAGGCCACTGCGATCGAACTCCTCGTCATGGACGCGCACGTCGCCCTCGACCGCGACGAACGGCTTGAGGCCGGGATCGAGCTCGTAGGCAATGCGCAGGATGCCGGCGGTCTGGTTGAAGTTGCGGTCGGCATTGCTGGTGCTCTCGCCATTGGTCAACACCGAATCGTCATAGACCGCGCGATCGAAGGTGCCTTTGAGCGTCACCGAGAGCCGGTTGAAGGTTTGAATGACGCCGAGCGTGCCGCCGAGGTCGGTGTTGATCGGCAGGAAAGCCAGGCCGGCTGTAAGGTTCGGGCTGCCGGGATTGTCGGTGGTGAGGAGGAAACGGTTTTCGAGAATGACCTGGGTGTCGCGCGATACGTCGATGCGGCCGTCGATCCTTGAATTGAAGTAGGGAACGTTGAGCGACGGCGACAGCTTTTCGGCGTACTCGGTGTAGGAGCCGGTAATGTCGGCGGTGAGCGAGTGGCGGTCCCAGTCGGAGCGGACCTGCAGTTCCGGCGCGCCGACGAAATAGGCCGAGCCGGGCGAGCCGGTCACCCGTTCCGGATTGGTGCTGTAGGCGGCCGACAGATCGAGCGACGGAAACAGCGGGAACGAGCCGGCGCGAATGCCGAGCGCCGCGTAAGGATCGCCCGCGGCGATCGGCAATGGCCGTTGCGGCAGGGTTCCGGGTGTCAGCGTATTGGGCAGCGGTGCGGTCGGCGGCAGCGTCGCGGCGGTGTCATAGGGATCGATCGGCGGCGGCACGACGATGATGGCGCCCGGCCGGTTCGCAGCCGCGAGCGGATGCACTTCGGGCGGCGGATTGCTCAGCGGTGGCGGCACGGCCGGCGGCGGCAGGACGGCACCGGGCCGGTTCGCCGCCTTTAGCGGATGAATTTCCGCCGCGCGCGGCGTCGTCGCCGGCAGCTTCTTTGCAGCGACCGGCATCGGCGGCGCGAAGGTCGGCACCGGCGTGAACGTCATCTCCGGCTGCGGCACGACCGCGGCTTCCGCCGGAGCGGGCGGCGCCGGTTTCCGGCGCCGCGGCTTGCCGCTGGAATCGAAACCGGTGTTGCCGGCGCCGAAGCCGGCCGGGCTGCCGTAGATCGGCGTCGCACCGATGCGCGTCGGCGCGGTGAATTTCCCCGGCGGCGGCGCGCCCGGCGACGCCGCCTTGTCGTCCGGACGGCGGAAGCGCGGCGCCGTCGCCGGCTTGCCGTCGAGCGCGGGCTGCAATAGTTCGGCGATCGAGCCGGGAGCCGGCGCCGGCATCTGCGCCGCGGCGGGCGTCGGCGCGAGCGCTATCCCGACAATGGCGAAGCCGGCGGCAGCCGGCGCGCCGCGATACCGCGTTGCGAGCGAACGCCGTGCACCCGAGCCCGGCCCGATCCCCACCGTCCGCGTCACCTCGGGAGCTGTCAAGGCAAACCACCGTCAAGGAGCTGCGCCGGCGAGCGGGCGCCCCCGAACGGCAGCCGCGCAAAAGCCGGTACGGGCCGCCAAGCCGCGCCCCGATGGTTAACGGAGTTAGAACGGACATGGTTAACGGCAGGTTGATCGCTTCACGCGCGGAGGCGAGCGGTCACACCCAGCCTTTGAGCTCGCGCGTGGCGAGCTGCGAGATCAACGCCATGCCGGCCGCGCTGTCGTTGAGGCAGGGCACCGCGGCAAAGTTCTTGCCGCCATGACGCTTGAACACCCGCGCATTCTCGACGGCGATCTCCTCGAGCGTCTCCAGGCAATCGGCGGCAAAGCCGGGCGTGATCACCACCAGATTCTTCACGCCCTTCTTGGCCAGCCCCTTGACCGTCTGGATCGTATAGGGCTCGAGCCAACGGCCGCGGCCGAAGCGGGACTGGAACGTCATCATCAGCTCGGCTTCGTTGAGCCCGAGATCGGCGCGGAGAAGCTCGGTCGTGCGCGCGCACTGGCTCTCATACGGATCGCCCTTGGCGACGTAGTCCCGCGGCATGCCGTGATAGGAGGCGACGATGACCTCGGGGTTGAACGGAAGTACTTTCAGCTCCGCCTTGAGCGAGGCGGCGAGCGCCTCGATGTAGTGGCGATCATCGTAGTAAGCCGGCAGCACGCGCAACGCCGGTTGCCGGCGTCGCCGCATCAGCAACCGAAACACCTCGTCGCACACCGTCGCCGTCGTCGCCGCCGAATATTGCGGATAAAGCGGCATGACCAGAACGCGCTCGCAGCCGCGCGCGATCAGCGCTTCGAGCCGCGAGGCGATCGAGGGATTGCCGTAGCGCATCGCCCAGTCGACCATGACGTGCTTGCCGAGCGGCTCGAGCGCGCCGGCGAGCTTTTCCGCCTGCGCGCGGGTAATGGTCTTGAACGGCGACTCGTCGCCGTCGCGATTCCAGATCTTGCGGTAGTCGCGCGCCTTGCGGCGCGAGCGCAGCGGCAGGATGAGGCCGTTGAGCGTGATCCGCCAGAGCAGATCGGTCCGTTCGATCACGCGCGGATCGGTGAGGAACTCCTTGAGATAACGGCGCACGGCCGCGGGCTCGGCGGCGTCGGTGGTGCCGAGGTTGACGATGAGCACGCCGATCTGACCGGCCGCAGGGGCCGGCGCCGGCGTCGGCGCCGCCTCGCTCTGCTGCGTCTGCGCACCGAGCTTGTCGGAAAGCACTGCGGTGAGCTCATGATCGAGCACCAGATCGGCAGGCGCCGTCGCCGGCGCGCCCGGTTCGAGGGCAGGCGCGGCGACCGTTCCCGGCATCGGCGGTGTGTCGCTCATGTCACCTCGTCGTCATTGTGGGCGCCGCGAAGCGGCGAGCCCGCGATGACATTCATTCCGCGGCCGTAAGCAGTGCCGGCGCCCCGGCGCGGAATTGTTGGAGCAGAGCCGCCTGGTCGGCCTTGGCCGCCGCGAGATGGCGCTGTTTGACATGGCCGAAGCCGCGGATTTTTTCCGGAATCGCGGCGAGACCGACGGCGAGAGGATGGTTCTCGGGCGTGAGCCGGCCGAGCACGCTGTCGAGCATCGACACGTAATCCTCGATCAGCTCGCGCTCGGTGCGACGCTCAAGCGAGCGGCCGAACGG
>JASHXX010000235.1 GCA_030043335.1 Xanthobacteraceae bacterium | reverse complement strand
CCGTCGCCTGCTGGGGCCTGTGATCTTCCGCGGCCATGGGTTCTCCGCTCAGGCGGACGCCTCGAGTTGCGGCGCCGGCGCGGCGCGGCCCGGCCGCGGGTCGCGCCGGGAATGCAATACGCTAAAAACGGTTGGGACGAAAAATAGCGTCGCTACCGTCGCCACCGCCAGTCCGCCGATGACGGTGCGGCCGAGCGGGGCGTTTTGCTCGCCGCCCTCGCCAAGCGCGAACGCCATCGGCAGCATGCCGATGATCATGGCGAGCGCGGTCATTAGCACCGGGCGAAAGCGCGTGAACCCGGCCTCAAGCGCAGCGGCAGTCGAATCGAGCCCCGACGTCATGCCTTCGCGCGCGAAGCTGACCAGCAAGATGGAGTTCGCGGTCGCGATGCCCATGCACATGATGGCGCCGGTCAAGGCCGGGACCGACAGCGTCGTTCCGGTCATGAACAGCATCCAAACAATGCCGGCCAATGCTCCCGGCAGCGCAGTGATGATGATGAACGGGTCGAGCCAGGATTGGAAATTCACCACGATCACGAGGTAGATGAGCACTATGGCACCGGCGAGCCCGAAATAGAGCTGGCTGTAGGCGCTGGTCATGGTGCGAACCTGTCCGCGCACGACGACATAGGAACCGCGCGGAACCTCCTTGCTGGTGTCCTGCACGATGCGATCGATATCACCGGTCACCGCGCCGAGATCGCGTTCCTGTACAGCGCCGTAAATGTCGATCACCGGCTGCACATTATAGTGCGAGACGACGCCCGGGCTCGGCCCGGGCGAGATCTGCGCCAGCCCGCCCAGATATTGCGGCGTCTTGGTTTCCGCCGACGTGACCGGCACGTTGGCGAGATCCGACATGGTGTCGATGCGGTACTGCGGCATCTGCGCGACGATCGGATAGGAGACCCCGTTCTTGGTGTTCAACCAGAAATTCGGATGCACCTGGGCACTGCCTGAGAGCGTGACCAGGAGGCTGTTGGCGACGTCGCGCTGCGTCAATCCAACCTCGCCGGCGAGCGTGCGATCGACGTCGACATTGATCTGGGGGTAGTTCAACACCTGCTGGATGCGCAGATCGGCGATGCCGGGGACGGTGCGGATGCGTTTGAGGAGATCGGTGGCGTAGGCATAGTTGGCCTGCTGGTTGTTGCCGATCACCTGCACGTCGATCGGAGCCGGCAGGCCGAAATTGAGAATCTGCGAGACGATGTCAGCCGGCAGGAACGAAAACGTCGTGCCCGGATATTTCTGCGGCAGGATGCTGCGCAGCTGCTTGATGTAATCGTCGGTCGGGGCGTGATCTTCCTTGAGCGTGATCAGCGCATCGCCGTCCGACGGTCCGATCGTGCCGGTGTTCTGGTAGGCCATGTTGATGCCGGAGAACGGCAGACCGATATTGTCGACGACGTTGTCGAGCGCCTTCGGCGGGATGGTCTGGCGGATGGTCTGCTCGACAAGATCGAACAGCCGTGCCGTCTCTTCGATGCGTGTGCCCGGCTGGGCGCGCAGATGCATCAGGATCTGCCCGGAATCGACCGCCGGGAAGAAGTTCTGGCCGAGGAACGGCCACAGCCCGAAGGAGACAAGGACGCAGCCGAGGAATCCGGCGATGAACAATTTCGGCGACGCGAGCGCGTACGACAGCAGCGAGCGATAGCCTTCGCGCACCTTTGCGAAACGGTTGTCGAACGCCTGCCGGAAGTAGCGCAACGGATTGCGCAAACGCTCCAGCGCGGTACGGGCGTTGCTGTGCGCGTGCCCGCCGCCGCCATCCTGGCCGCGCATCAAATAGTTGGCCATAGTCGGCACCAGCGTGCGCGACAGCAGAAAGGAACCGACCAGCGCAAAGACGACCGCTTCAGCCAGCGGCCGGAACAGATAGCCGGCGACGCCGCCGAGCTCGAACATCGGCACGAACACGATGCACAGGCACAACAGCGTGACAAATGCGGGAATGACGATCTGCTGCGCGCCGTCGAGAATCGCCGGCTCGACCTCTTTGCCCTGTTCCAGATGATAGTTGATGTTCTCGATGGTGACGGTGCCGTCGTCGACCAGGATACCGACAGCAAGCGCAAGGCCGCCCAGGGTCATGACGTTGACGGTCTCGCCGAGCCCGGACAGCAGCGTCAGCGAGAACAGGATGGCGAGTGGAATCTCGACAAGGATGATGACCGTCGAACGCCAGCTGCCGAGGAACAAAAGGATCATCAGCCCGACCAGCGCCGCCGCCAGCGCCGCCTCGCGAATAACGCCTAAAACCGCCGCCTTGACGAAGATCGACTGATCGCCGACCGCATCCAGGTTGAGGCTCGATGGCAGGGTCTCCTCGACCCTGGGCAGCAGCGATTTGACGCCCTCGATGACGGTGAGCGTCGAAGCCGCGCCGGCCTTGAGGATCGTCATCAGCACCGCATGCGAGCCGTTGACGCGCACCAGATTGGTTTGCGGCGGCGAGCCCTCATGCACATAGGCGACGTCGCGCATGTAGATGACCGTGCCGTTGACGGTCTTTACCGGCAGGTCATTGATGTGATCGAGCTGCACCGGGCTGGCGTTGAGCGCGACGTTCCAGTCGAATTTGCCGACTTTCTCGTCGCCGGCCGGCAGGATCAGGTTCTGGACCGAGATGGCGTTGACTACATCGTCGGCCGACACGTTGTGGGCCTGCATCGCCTGCTGATCGAGGTCGACCTGCGCCTGCAGGATCTTGCCGCCATAGGGCGAGGGGATCGCCGCTCCGGCAACGGTCGCAAGCTGCGGCCGGATGAAATTCTGCCCGAGATCGAATAGCTGCATCTGCGGCAGCTTCTTGCTCGACAAAGCGAGCTGCAGGATCGGCACGCTCGAAGCGTTGTAGCTCAGCACATAGGGCGGCGTGATGCCGGGCGGCAAAAGCTTGAGCACGGTTTGCGACGCCGCCGTCACCTGCGCCACCGCCGCGGCGATATCGACGTTCTTCTGGAAGAAGATCTTGACCACGCCGTAGCCGGCCAGCGACTGCGATTCGATGTGTTCGATGTCGCCGACCTGCGAGGTTATGGTGCGTTCGTAGTAGTAGACAACGCGGCCGGACATGTCGTTCGGCAACAGCCCGTTGTAGGTCCACACCACGCTGACGACCGGAATGTTGATGTTCGGGAATATGTCGATCGGGGTGCGCAACGCCGCCAGCGCGCCAAAGATCGCGATCAGCAAGGCGAGCACCACGAAGGTATACGGGCGCCGCAGGGCGATTTGAACGACCCACAAGCTGATAGTCTCCTGCTCGTAAGGGATCGCCGCCGGGGAATCGGTCGACACCCTGCCGCGGCGAATCTATACGAACTATTCGCTCGCGTAACGAGCGCCGCCGCCGCAGGTTCCCGGCCTCCCGGAACCCAATCCAAAAGGCGGCGATTATACTTGGACCGGCATCCTCGGGGCCTTTTCGACCGGTTTGCGAGTGTCGGAGGATTGCAAATGAGCAATTTCATCAGTCTTCCGTTGGGCCTCGCGCTTGCGTTGTTGCTCGCCGGCTGGCCGCTTGCCGCCGCGGCGCAGTCTCCGCCCCAGCCCGAGCTCGCCCCAACGCGCGACGTCGATATCACTTATGTTCTGACCCGTCCGCATGAGCCGAGGTTCCGCGAGCGAGTGCGCTGGCGCGCGGCCGAGCATCTCGAACGCATCGACGGTCCCGATCGATCGACCACAATCGTCGACCGCGGCAACGGCGAGATCACGCTCGTCATGCCGGCAAGCCGCACCTATCGGAAGCTCGACGCCGTTCCGCGCCAGCCGGTGGAGCCGGAACGCAACGCGGTGCTGCATCGCGGCGGCGAAGCCGTCGTGGCTGGCGAGCGCTGCGTCGAATGGTCATGGGTGGAGGACGCCGAGACGCGTATTTTATGTGTCACGGCGGACGGGGTGGCGCTGCGCCTCATCGTCGGCGGCAAAACCGTCGTCGAGGCGCGCTCGGTCAGCTATCGCCCGCAGTCCGCAGAGCTCTTCAAGGTGCCGCCCGGCTACGCGCCGGCGCTGGCGCCCGAAGGCGGAGGCAATCCCTGAAGCCTCGCGATTCGCAGGCCACAGGGCAGCAATCCGGTTTTCCCCGGCCCGTGGGTCTCGGGTTCGCCGGCGACTTGCGCTCGCGGAAAGCCATGTTGCCGTAATGTCACATCGGCTGAGAAAACGCGGCCGACGCTGCCGGCGATCGTTGTGTTTCTTTGTATATATCGCGAACATACGCTGTATCGCGACGAATACATCGTCGTTGGGGAGCGGGCAGCGGGGGTTTGAGCGATGGCAACGAACAGCACGAACTGCGAGCGCGGCGGAGCAGCGATCATGCGGCGGTGGCATATTGCGGCTGGCACGTTGGCAATTGCGCTCGCGCCGATTTGCGCGCACGCCGGGGACCCGTTTTCCATGCCGCTCAAGGCT
>JASHXX010000234.1 GCA_030043335.1 Xanthobacteraceae bacterium | reverse complement strand
ATTGGCCGGATCCGACTCGATCTTGCGGCGCAGGCGGTTGACCTGAACATCCACGGTCCGCTCGCTCACCGCGTCGCCGTTGCCGGCGAGCGCCTGCCGCGGCACCGTCTCGCCAATATGGCTCGCCAGCACGCGCAGCATCTCGCATTCGCGTTCGGTGAGGCGCACCGACTCGTCGCCGCGGCGCAACTCGCCGGTGGCGAAGTGGAAGACGAATGGACCGAAGCGCACCGATTCGGTGATCGCCGTCCGCGGCGGCCGCGCGTGTTTGAGGATGTTGGCGACGCGCAACGACAGTTCGCGCGGCTCGAACGGCTTGGCCAGATAATCATCGGCGCCGATTTCGAGCCCCATGATCCGGCTTGCCTTCTCGTCGCGCGCGGTCAGCATCAAGATCGGCACCGCCGAAGCGGAGCGGATGTCGCGGACGAAATCGAAGCCGTTCTCGCCCGGCATCATGACGTCGAGGATAAGAAGATCAAAGCTCAACCCTTCGAGCTTGGCACGCGCTTCGGCCGCGCTCGGCGCGGTGGAAACCCGGTAGCCCTCGCCGAGTAGAAAGCGCGACAGCAGCGCGCGGATGCGGCGATCGTCGTCGACGACGAGCAGGTGCGGCGCGTCGTCGGCGGGCATTGCCGGCGCCGCCGTGTTCATGGGCCGCCGCCGCGCGAGCGCAACCGCGCACGGTCGGCGTGCGCGATCATGTGCAGCACGCGTTCGCGGTCTTGCGCGTCGATCATGCCGGCAAGGAACCGCCGCGCCGCCTCGCGCGCGCCCGGTCCGAGCTCGGCGAGAACGCGGCCAATGCGCGCGGTCTGCAGGTTGGCTAGCTTCATCGCCAGCGCTTCTCCGGCCGCGGTCGCATAGAGGAGCCGCTGGCGACGGTCATTATCGCCTTCTTTCTGCACGATGTAGCCGTCGTCGATCAGCTGCTTGAGCACGCGGCCGAGCGACTGCTTGGTGATTTTCAGGACGTCGAGCAGATCCGCAACCTTCATGCCGGGATTGCGGTTGACGAAGTGCAGGACCCGGTGGTGGGCGCGGCCGAAGCCGAGCTTGATCAGCACTTCATCCGGATCGCCGACGAAATCGCGATAGGCGAAGAACAGAAGCTCGATCAGATCCCAGTACGGCTCCGCCTCCCCGGCCGCCGGCTCCGCCGTCGAAGCGCCGGCCCGCGGCTTTCTCGTCGCCGTTATTCCGATATCAGCCATTATGTCAGCACTATTGACATATTTCGCTTTGCTTGATACCCCAAAAAGCGCAATGTCACACGGCGACATTGTGCTTGGCCTGTCCCGGCGCGGCGTTGCCAGGGTGCCGAAGGGCGCTCTCGTCGAGCGGCTGCGACCATACCGGGAGTCCGGCTGCGACGCAAAACGACACGGCCTGTCCGCGGAAATTCCGGCGCGGTGCGGGACCGTTCGACAAGGGAGGCCCAGGTGACGGCAGTGCCCTTCGACCAACGCTCCGATCTGATCTGGTTCGACGGCAAGCTCATTCCCACCGCCGACTGCGAGATCAGCGTGCTCACCCACGGACTGCACTATGCGAGCTGTGTGTTCGAGGGCGAACGGGCCTATGGCGGCGAGGTATTCAGGGGCACCGAGCACAGCGAGCGGCTGAAACGCTCGGCGCAGCTGATGGACTTCGAGATTCCCTACAGTGTTGCGGAGATCGACGCGGCCAAGCGCCTGGTGCTGGAGAAGAACAATCAGAAAGACGCCTATGTGCGGCCGCTCGCCTGGCGCGGCTCCGAGCAGCTCGGAGTGTCGGCGCAGAACAACAAGATCCACCTCGCCATCGCCACCTGGGAATGGCCGAGCTATTTCGATCCGGCGCAGCGGCTCAAGGGGATCAGACTCGATCTCGCCGAGTATCGCCGGCCCGATCCGAAGACCATTCCGGCGCTCGCCAAGGCGGCCGGTCTCTACATGATCTGCACCATTTCCAAGCACCGCGCCGAGCGCCGCGGCTATGCCGATGCGATGATGCTCGACTGGCAGGGACGCGTCGCCGAATGCACCGGCGCCAATATCTTCTTCATCAAGGACTGCAAGATCCACACTCCGATCGCCGATTGCTTCCTCGCCGGCATCACCCGCGCGACCGCGATCGCGCTGGCGCGCCGGCACCGCATCGACGTGATCGAGCGCCGCATCATGCCCGAGGAACTCGGCGGCTTCTCCGAATGCTTCATCACCGGCACCGCCGCCGAGGTCACGGCGGTTTCCGAGATCGCCGACTGGAAATTCACGCCCGGCCGCATCATCCAGCAATTGATGGCCGACTACACGGCCGAGGTGCAGCCGAAGGGCAAGGCCGCGGCCGCTTAGGCTTCGCGCAGGTGCGCGGTGCTTGCCGCGTGATCGGACGTTGTCGATAGCGGCTGCAACGCTGTAAGCTGGGTGCCGATGAATCAGGCCGTTCGCCCGCGCATTGCCGCTTCCGCCTGTCCGCACGACTGCCCGTCGACTTGCGCGCTTGAAGTCGAGGTTGTCGGCGAGCGCACCATCGGCCGCGTGCGCGGCG
>JASHXX010000233.1 GCA_030043335.1 Xanthobacteraceae bacterium | reverse complement strand
CTCTTCGATTTGATCACCCCCTACGTGCTTCCTCGCCACGGGGCTGCGGTGACGGTAAGGTTCGGCGGCGGCCTTCTCGGTCACTGGAGCGTCTGGACCAGATCCGCGGTTGCGCTTCTCGCAAGGGTCAAAACCGCGGTCGCCCGCGGCAGAATCGATGACGATCTTCTGGCGCTCGCCGCCAAGATCACCGATTGCAATGCCGCATTCTTCGACGTCGCCCATGAGTTCCGCGGCTGCATCGCCGGCTGCCACGAGGTGCTGCGGCGGCAGGGCCTGCTCGCAGGCACCTGGTGCCTCGATCCCGCGGAGGGTTTGAGCCCGGGACAGAGCGAGGAGATCGGGCGCGTCATGCAGGCGTATCCGGAGTTGGGCGACGACGCGTTTGTCGCCGCCAACCTCGAACGCTGGCTCGAGGAGCCCGCGCGGCTCTCGGCGTAAACACGAAAACCGGGCAGATCAGACGGCGGCGAGCGTTACCGGCAGTCCGTCGCGCGGAGCGGGGATCGGCCACATCCGCCATTGCGGGCGGTAGTCGTGCGCGATCGACACCCGGAAATTGTTCAGGAAGTGCCAAGCGAAGCACTTGGCTTGCATGTATGCGAAGTTCAATCCCAGGCACATATGCGCGCCGCCGCCAAAAGGAACGAACGCGAATTTGTGCCGGTTGCGCGAGGCCTCAGGTTCGAAACGAAGCGGATCGTAGTGCTCCGGATCAGGCCAAAGCTCGGGCATGTAGTGAGTGAAAAGCGGGTTGATGCTGACGCGGGTCCCGGCCGGGATGCGGATGCCCTTGAACTCGAGATCGCGCACGGCGCGCCGCGGGATCGACGGGACCGGAGGCGCAAGCCGCATCGCCTCCTTGAACGCCATTTCCGTAACGCCGAGCTCGTCGAGCCGATCAAACGGCAGCGGCTCATGGGCGGCCAGACCCAGCTTGCTGTGCTCCTCGCGCAGCGTCTCCTGCCAGTGCGGGTTCGCAGCAAGCTGATAAACGAACGAAGTCAATGACGAGGTCAGCGTGTCGTGCGCCGCCATCATCAGAAAGCTCATATGGTCGACGATGTCCGCATTCGACAGCAACGATCCGTCGTCCCAGGTCGCGCGGCAGAGCTGCGAGAACAAATCCTCGCCCCCGCGTTCGCGGCGCCGCGGGATTTGCCGGTTGAAATAGTCGACGATGAAGGCGCGGCCGCGCACCCCGCGCCGCAGCTGCGTGCCGGGCAGCGGCTTGCGGATGATCGAGATCGAGGCCGCCACCATGGCGACGAAGGCTCGCTTGACCGCTTGCGCGTCGGGTCCGAGCCCGTCGCCCAGGAACGAGGTCGCCGCGAGATCAAGCGTCAGCTCTTTGATCGCCGGATAAAATTGGAACGCGCGGCCGCGCGGCCATTGCGCCAGGCCGTTCGCAATTCCGAGATTGAGCTGGGCCAGATAGGACTGCATCGGCCCTGACTTGAACGCGACCGACAGCGCCCGCCGATGCAGGCGATGCTCGTCGAAATCGAGCAGGATCAATCCGCGGGGAAACACCAGACCGAGAACGAAATCCCACCCGAGCGCCGACGAGAACGACCTCTGCGCATCAAGCAAAACGAGCTCGTTGGCTTCGGGACCGAGCAGCGACACATTGACGTGGCCGTACGCGCTGGTGCGGTAGACCAGGCCAAAACGCTGGGCGCGTCGCTCGACAAAGCCTTTGGGGTCAGCGAGGAGCGCAAAGGTATCGCCGATGATCGGCCAGCCGTCGTCGCCGGGAATGTGTTCAAGCGCTTTGCCTGGCAGGCGCGGCGAGCCGTAAGCCTGTCCGTGCCGATTGCCGAGGGTCTGCACAGACATGACGTGTCCTCGAGCTTCGCGAATTTTGCAGCCGGGCTATTGGCCGACTATCGCACGAAGCCCGGCACTGGTCCACGGACGCGACTGCGGTTCGCGAGACCCGTCCGGTCGCTGCCTTGATTTTGAGGAATTGATTGCGCTCCGCGATCGGCGGAACCGCGGAGATCGCTCTCCCCGGGAAAATAGCGTCACGCCATTGGCTTCGCGCCATTATCAGACGCGGACCTCGCGGAGAAACTCCACCGTGGCGGAGTTCACTTCGTCGGGCCGTTCGCGCTGAATCCAATGCCCGGCGCCCTTGAGCATGAGCTTTCGTTTGAGCCCCGGGACCGTCTCCGGCATTTGCGCAAGGGCCGCTGCGCTGACCGGCGCCTTGACCACGCCGTCGTCATCGCCAGCGATAAAAAGCATGGGCTGCCGAATCGCGGCGCGCTACACTGAGTTATCGCCGACACGGTTTAAGAATTTCTGGAGAGAGTAAGCGCGTTTTACGGTTCAGCCTGCGCGACTTAAACTCCAAGACCAGGATCATACATTTCGACCGACTGGAGGCTCAAAACGCCATGCGCTCTCACTTGGTCGCAATTGTCGTCGCTTACTCGGCGGTCGCCAATGTCTGCGCGACTGAGCCGCGAGCGTGGACCACCCCGGGTGGCCGACCGATTGACCCCAGCCGATACGAGCGCGACACGTCGATTTGCCGCAACGAGGCGTCTGCCATTCAGGGGCAGTGGAGTTCATGGATGGCAACGTAGGTGAACTGCATGAGACACCACGGTTATATACCCTTGTACCGTGATATCTTCTGCTAGCGCTTGATCGCTGAGAGCGTCATTGCTTTCCGCTCGCAGCGCACGCGCCGAGGCGACCCCAACCAAGTGGCGATAAAGCTCGACGCCAAGGCGGTCCCGGCTGATAATTCATTGTAAGCCTGTTTCCTAGTCTGGCCAAACGCGCGTTTCGCGGCAGCTAAATCGTCAATGACGATTTTTAGTTCTTGGCGTACTTGAGCGGTCATCAATTGCCGAGCCCCCGAAGCGCACGCGATGGACAGTCATGGACTCTCTAAGTATGTTAGTTGGCAGTTTGGACGTCTCTCCGGCGACCTTATTGTGTTGTCGCTCAGCGAGACGATCGCGCGCGCTGAGAGGGAAAGCATCATGACCGATTTCAGGTTCGATCCGATCCGGGCCGCGCTCCTGAATATTGATATGCAGAATTGTTTCGTAGAAAATTCGCCGGTCGCAGCTCCGCGCGGACGGGAGATCCTGCCGCGGATCAATCAGCTCGCCGAAATCTGTCGCAAACGCGGCGCGCTCGTTATTCACACTCTGCACGTGGTGCGCCCCGACGGCAGCAACACCGGAGTGATGGGCGTGATCATTCCGGCGATCGCCGCCGGATTAATCAACAAGGGAAACAAACAAGCCGAGTTGCATCCGGGCGTCGTCGTTGGCAAGCATGATGTTTTGCTGGAGAAGCCTCGCTACGGCGCCTTTCACGGCACTGATCTCGATTTGATTCTGCGCAATCGCGGCATCGACACTGTGATCATCACCGGCATCTGCACCAATGTATGCTGCGAAACGACGGCGCGCGAAGCCAACATGAGAGACTACAAAGTGTTCTTCATCAGTGACGCAACCGCGACGTTTAATACGCCGGAAGCCTCGGCTGATCAGATCCAGCAGGTCGTACTCGCCACACTTAGGGCAGCGTTCGCGCAGGTCGAAAATACCTCTGCGATGATACGCAAATTGAAGGAACAAAGAAGCGCGGCGGCTGCCTAAAACCGCTGCAGTTGCCGCCCGTGTCGCAAGCAGTCTGCGGTCGCCGGCGTGGCGAGCCTATTGACACACTGCGGACGATACATTTCAATTATAAAATAAATTCCAATAAGCAGGCGTAAGGCCTGAGGGAAAAGGGGCCGACATGGTCATCCTCGGGTGGCTGTTCGTCATTGCCGTTATCGCGCTGGTGATTGCGATCGCGGTGATGTTCCTCAATCGCTTCTATCGCAAGTCCACGCGCGATATCGCGCTGGTGCGCACCGGTTTCGGCGGGCAGCGCATTTTGATCTCCGGCGGTTGCCTGGCGCTGCCGTTCCTGCACAAGGTCGAAGAGATCAACATGCGCACGCTGCGCATCGAGGTCCGCCGTATCGCCGAGAAATCGGTGATCACGGAAGATCGCATGCGGGTCGACGTCGAGCTCGAATTCTACGTGCGCGTTATGCCTTCGCAGGAAGGTATCGCGACCGCCGCGCAGGCGCTTGGCGCAAAGTCGTTCACGCCGGACGGCATCCGTAACCTGCTGGAGGGCCGCTTTGTCGACGCCGTGCAGGCGGTCGCGGCGCGCAATACCATGGACGGTCTGCACGAAGGCCGTGCCGAATTCGTGCACAACATTTCGGAACTGCTGCGCGAAAACCTCAGGCAGAATGGCATTCTGCTGGATTCCATTTCGCTCACCCGTCTTGACCAGTCGGCATTTTCGGCGTTCGACGAGAACAACGCCTTCAATGCCGTCGGACTGCGCAAGCTTGCCGAGATCATCGCCGTCAACCGGAAAAAGCGCGCCGAGATCGAGGCCGACGCCGAGGTTTCCGTGCGGCAGACCCAGCTCGAAGCGACCAAGCGGCGTCTGCTGCTGAGCCAGCAGGAAGAAGAGGCGCAGATCAATCAGCATCTCGAAATCGAGAAGATCAGGGCGGCAAGCGATGCGGAAGCCGCCAAGGCGCGCGAAGAGGCGATGATCGCGTCGGAGGACGCCCGGATCCAGCGCGAACGCCAGACCAGGGCGATGGAGGTAGCCAAGCAGAGCGAGCTGCGCAGGCTGGAGCTTGATTCTCAGCTCGGCGTCGAAATGAAAAAGGTCGACAGCGCGATCCAGCTCGCGGCCAAGCATGTCGAGGAGGCGAAGTCGCGGGCGCAAGCGGAAATCGCCCGCACCGAGGTGGTTCTCGCCGAGGAGCACGTCCAGACCGAGCGCGAGCGCGCCGTTGCCGAGCGCTCGCACGAGATCGCGCTCAAGCGCGTCAACGAGCAGGGTGCGGTCGAGCAGGCCAAGGCCGAGACCGACGCCGATGTTCTGCTGCGCCGAATTCGTGCCGAATCCGAGGGCGTCCGCACCAAGGCCGAAGCCGAGCGACTGCGCCTCTTGGCGCAGTCGGAAGGCGAACGTGCGGTGATCGACGCCGAGAATTCACGCAGCGAGGCCCTGATCCGCATGAAGCTCGAGCAATATCGGCTGGATCGGCTGCCGGAAATCGTTTCCCAGATGATGAAGCCTGCGGAGAAGATCGACTCGATCCGCATTCATCAGGTCACCGGCTTTGGCGGCGGCACCTCTGCAGCGGGCGCCGGCAACGGCGACGCCGCGCAGAAAACGCCCATCAATCAAGTGATGGACAGCATCCTCGGGATGGCGCTGCAGCTTCCCGCGCTTCGGAGCATCGGCGACTCGATCGGTCTCGACTTTTCCAGTGCCGTCCAGGAAACGACCAGCACGGCGATCGCACAGCCGGAGTCAGATGAGCCGGAGCGACGCAAGAAAAAGTAAGGCACTATCGCACCACCCAGCATTCATTGACGAACAGCCACGCAAGCGGAAGGAGCACGCCATGGCTATATCGCGTAGGACCTTGCTGAACACCGCCGGTGCAACGGCTCTGGCGACAGGTCTGCCGGTGCGGCGCGCTCGCGCCGACGAACCGATCAAGCTCGGGGCGATCGAAGACAATTCCGGCGTGCTCGACATTTACGGCAAGCCGATCGTGATGGCGAACGCAATGGCGGTCGACGAAATCAACGCTGCCGGTGGCCTGCTCGGCCGCAAGGTCCAGCTGTTCCAGTACGACAGCCAATCGGATATCGCCCTCTACACCAAATATGCGCAGCAACTGGTCCGGGAAGACAAAGTCGATGTCGCTCACGCGGGCATCACCTCGGCTTCCCGCGAAGCCATGCGGCAGACTTATCGCCGCGCCAATACGCTCTACTTCTACAATATCCTCTATGAGGGCGGCGTGTGCGACCGCAATTGTTTCTGCACCGGAACAACGCCGGCACAGGCGGTCGAACCTATCATCGACTACGCCATGAAGAAGTGGGGCAACAAGACCTACGTGCTCGCTGCCGACTACAATTACGGCCAGATCACCGCCAAATGGGTGGCGCACTATGTCGAGGAGCGCAAAGGCGAGGTACAAAAGACCGAATTCTTCCCGCTCGACGTCTCCGACTTCGCTTCAACTATCGCCAAGATCCAGGACGCCGGGCCGAACTTTGTCGTGGCCGCTCTGGTCGGCGGCGCCCACATTTCGTTCTTCCGGCAGTGGGCCGCCTCGGGGATGAATAAGAAGATCCCGCTCACGTCCACGACGTTTGGCGTCGGCAATGAGCATCTGGCACTGTCGGCTGCGGAAGGCGACGGCATTCTCATCGCCGGCAACTACAGCCCGGAGCTCGACACGCCCGCCAACAAGAGCTTCCTGGCGGCGTGGGCCAAGCGCTACGGCGATGCCAAGGTCGTGCACGAGCTCGCCGTTTCGCAATACCAAGGCATCATGTTGTGGGCGGAGGCGGTGAGAAAGGCCGGATCGGTCGAGCACGATGCCGTCGTCAAGGTGCTTGAGACCGGCTTGAAGATCGAAGGTCCGGCCGGAACGGTCGCCGTCGAGCCGAAGACCCACCACTGCGCGCTCGACATCCATCTCATGGTCGTGAAGGATCAAAAGCTCACAATCATCGACACGGCCAAGCAACGGCCGCCCAGTGATACGGCTCAGTATTGCGACTTGCAGAAAAATCCGAACGACAACAAGCAGTATGAGGTCAAGATCTAAGCCGAAATTCCGGCGGGAGCTCGATCGGCCGGGGCCAACGGAAGTGCGTGAATGGACTTCGCGGCGATCGTCGTTCTTGAAATCCTGTACATGATCGCCTTCCTCGCGCTCATCAGCGCGGGGCTCGCGATCGTGTTCGGGATGATGCGCGTCATCAACCTCGCCCACGGCGAATTCGTGATGCTTGGCGGCTATGCGACGATCGCGGCGGCGAAGCATGGCATCAACATCTATTTTGCGATGCTGGTGATTTCCCCCGTGGTCGTCGGCATCATCGGGCTCATCGTCGAGAGACTGATCGTACGCTTCCTCTACGGGCGCATGATCGACGTCATGCTGGCGACCTGGGGTCTGAGCCTGCTGCTGATCGGCCTGGTCACCCTGATATTCGGCAACACTGCCGTGAGCGTGCCGGCGCCGATCCCGGGCTATCAGATCGGGCACTATCAGATGGGCGGCTACAATCTCTTCGTGATCGCGGTCGCCGCTCTGCTGATGTGCGCGATGTGGCTGGTGCTGCGCTACACGCGCGTCGGGCTCGTGGCCCGCGGTACCATGCAGGGGGCGGAGGTCGTGGCAGCGCTCGGCTACAATCCGAGCACAGTCTATATGCTGACGTTCACGGTAGGCGCGGCGCTTTCGGGGCTGGCTGGAGGCGTGATGGCCCCGCTCACCGGCCTGCTTCCCTCTGTCGGCGGCGCCTACGTCGCCAAGGCCTTCATTACGGTGATTACCGGCGGCGCCGCCGTCATTGCCGGAACCTTGTCGACCGCGGCGTTGTTCGGCACGGTCGATCAGATCGTCTCCTTCGCGTCAACGCCCGTGCTCGGTGAGATCGCCATGCTGGCGCTTGCCCTCGTCCTGCTTCGCCTGATGCCGCAAGGCGTGACCGGGCAGTTCTTCCGCAATTCGACATGAGCGCCTCCGGGTTCGGCGTTGGACGCATCCGTTGGAATTGGTTTGCGGTTCTCGCCGTCCTGCTTGCCGTGCTGCCGCTGGCGAGCGAGACCAACACGCCGACTTTGCTGGCGATCTGGTCGCTGTTCGCGCTCTCGCTGGCGCTGATGTGGGGTTATGCCGGGATTATCAGCTTCGGGCACGCCGCTTATTTTGGCCTCGGCGCCTACACCTATGCCATCGCTTCCTTCAATATCGGCGAGAGCACGGTGCCGTTCCTGCTGGCGTTGGCGGTTCCTGCGCTGGTCGCCGCCATAATAGGGGCGATGATGTTCTACGGCCGGATCAGCGACGTCTATCTCGGCGTAACAACGCTGGTCGTGACGCTGATTCTCAACCGCTTCATGAACGCCACGGCCGGCGATGCTTACCGGATCGGCAATGCGCGGTTGGGCGGCTTCAACGGTATTCCGGCATTTCCGACGCTGAACGTGCCCGGCGATCCGACGACGCAGATCTACGGCACCGCGTATTACTACGTGGTGATTGTTTCGCTCCTCGCCGCCTATCTGATCTGCCGCTGGATTCTGGCGAGCGCGTTCGGACGAGCGTTG
Source organism: Xanthobacteraceae bacterium (assembly GCA_030043335.1). GTDB lineage: Bacteria > Pseudomonadota > Alphaproteobacteria > Rhizobiales > Xanthobacteraceae > BOG-931. The sequence continues at coordinate 544 of JASHXX010000233.1, read as the reverse complement.
ATCGGCATTCGTGAAAACGAATTGCGCATGGAGCTGCTCGGCTACAACGTGCCGGCCTACAAGACGGCGATTTTTGCCGTGGCCGGAGCGATGGCCGGCCTCGCCGGTTGTTTGTTCGCGAACTGGGCCGAAATCGTAACCCCTAGCGTATTCGGCCTCGGTCAGACCGCCGAGGTTCTCATCTGGGTCATCGTCGGCGGGCTCGGTACCCTGGTCGGACCGATGGCGGCCGCGGTGGTGTTGGGTTCGCTGAAGCTCGCGCTCGGCCATCAGACGACGATCGACAACTCGCTGGTGCTCGGCGCAATCCTCGTTCTGGTAGTCTTGCTCATTCCCCGCGGCTTTGCGCCGAGCTCCGTGGCTTGGCGGCGGCGGTTTGCTCAATCCCAGGTCCGCCGTCGCCAAGCGCGAGGCAAGCGCCGCCGCCGCATCGCGCTGCAGGAAGCCGAACCGTGAGCGACCCCGTCGTCGAGACCCAGGATTTGACCGTACAGTTTGGCGGCGTGCTGGCGGTCGACCATGTCAACTTCAGCCTGCGCGAGCG
>JASHXX010000232.1 GCA_030043335.1 Xanthobacteraceae bacterium | reverse complement strand
AAGCCGTCGTCGTTCGCGGGGATCAGGTCCCAAACCAAACCCGCTTTCGCCTCACGCTCAATCGGCGCTCATCACGCCGGGCGTGCGCCTTCAAAAGTTCATGCGGTCGGAGCCCGCTTCGTCGGGCTCCTTCCGTTTGCGCGATCCAACGCCGAGGCCACTCGGCGGGTGACCAACGCGACGGTGCTATTTGCTTGCCGCAGGACAATCGGTTCTTTGACTGGGCCGAAATGGCGTTCGACGGCCGCGATGAAACGTTGCGTTCGCACGCTCAGCGGGGCCGCGATAATCCCCGCATCGGGCGCTGTGCAGCCGACCTTCATCAGCCAGTATCACTTTGCGGCTACCGCACTTGACGCACGGCTCGGGCACGGTCAGTCGCAACGGCGCCGGGAGAGGCGTCTGAGCGGGCGCGGCAGTCATGACGCGACCTTCCGCTGGGGCTCGCTAGGGCCGTGCCCTGCCTCGTTTTGACCCCTACTGGGTTCGATAAACGTCTCCGGGGGTGATGGAGGTAGCCTTGGGGCTACTCGCGCGTCGCCGGAAGCCGCTAGACGGCTCGACTGCCATTCGTCGAAGGTGTTGGGTAGTCCGTCGAGGAGCCGCCGCGCATCATCGGCCGGCGTCCGCTTCTCGCGCATACAGCGGGCAAGGATGTCCTTGGTCGAGCGGACGAATGAAACGCCGCGCCATTTCTCCTGCCCTTGCTGCCGCAGCAGGATCAATTGCAGTCCGTCGCTCGCTAACGCCCAGCGGCCGGACGTGCGAAAAAGCTTGTCGTCGCGGTTCACGATTGCACCGCTACGGATGCGCCGGTTTGCGACCCGCCCTGATCAACGCCTCGCCAGCGGCGTGGCGGCCGGTGCCTTCCTGAGGACGCGGTACGCGTATCGATCGCGGCCAGATCCTGAGCCGTCGACCCTTTTGGAAGCAAAGCCTTAGGCTTAACGCTCCGCTAACGCAGGCCGCTTAGGTTCACACTACGGCGTTGTGTGACTTTGCGGTCGGGTCGCGTGCAATGAAACCTCAGGGCCTGTTCGGCTTCGACGGACTTGCCGAGTTCGGCCGCCGCAGCGGCACCGCCATGCGTCCCGCCCTGCTGCAGGTTTTGACCGATCTCTACGTGCATAGACTGCGGCATACGCCGGACGAGGAACGTCACTACACCGAGCTGGCGCTGCGGCTCCTCGAAGCAGTGGACGTTCCTGCGCGCATGGCGGTCGCGATGCGCCTCGCGCGGCATGACGCGGCGCCGCCTCGGGTGCTGCAGTATCTCGCCGGCGATGTCCCGGAGGTTGCCGTCCTGGTGCGATCGCATCCGCTCTTGGAACCCCGTTCTGCGGTCGATGAGGCGCCGCCCCATCGCCGCGCCGCCGCTTCAGCAACCGCTGCCGCTCGTGAAGCCCAAAGACTGGCCGCGGCGCCGCGTGCGATCGAGCCGGCTAGAGCCAGCGACCTCAACGAGCAGTTCTTCGCCGCGAATGCCCACGCGCGCCGGCTAATTCTGCTCAACCTTGACATCGTCGCCCCGATTCCGGCCGGGCTTGTCGCCGTTTCGCGCGATCCTGCCGTCAGCCAGCAGCTGGAGGCCGCGGCACTTGCCCGCAACCGCGAGGACTTCGCGCTGCATCTCGCAGCGGCGCTGCAGATTCCGCGCGAACAGGCGCGACGCGTCGCCGGCGACGATCTGGGCGAGCCAGTCGCTGTGGCGGGAAAGGCGCTCGGCGTGCCGCGCGACGTGCTCTACCGAGTCCTGATGTTCGTCAACCCAGCCGTCGGCCACTCGGTCGAGCGTGTCCACGCTCTCGCAAGGCTTTATGACGAGATGTCGGCGACGGCGGCGGTCGGCATGGTCGCGATTTGGCAGGCGCTGCCGGGCAGCGAACACGTCGAGGCCCGCTATCAGCCGGTCACTTGGGACGAAACGCCGCCGCGGCCTCGCGCCGCGATGGCAACGCAGCGCGGTTCTGCAGCGCCACGCGAGAGCAAGCGTCGCGGCGCCTCTTGAACGGCGCATCAGCCCGAGACGATGTCGAGAAAATTCCGGCCGGCGCGATCCTCGACCTCCACGATCCAGATGTCGGGATCGAATCTGACCTCGCGCGCGAGATAATTCTCGACGGCCGCGTCGGCCGCGGGTTGCTCGGCGAGGCTCTGCGCGAAAGCGCGCGCAGCGCCTTCGGCGGCTTCGAACGCGCTTTGCGGCGCCGGCCCGAACAGGTCCGAGGTGCCGTCGAGCCTGCTGATGCGAACAAACACCGCGCCAGCCTCTTCCGCTCCACGACGGCGCACGACGCCGGACACGCCCTCGACCTGACAGCGGCGCAGATAGGCGGCAACCCAAAGCGCGGTCTTAAGACGCATCGCGCGGCTCGCATGGCGTTGCGCCAGATATGCCCCGGGCCGCCGCAGGCCGCAAATGCTAGTCGAGCGGCCGCCCGCTCATCCCGGAGAGTTCGCTCACGAGCCGGTCGGAGAGGAGACCGGTGACCGGCAGCCGGTGCTCGCGCTCGAATTTCTCGATCGCCGCGCTTGTCGGCTCGTCGAGAATGCCGGTCGGCTTGATCTGACCATAGCCAAACTCGGACAGGACACGTTGAACCGCCGCGACGCGCGCAGACGAGCCAAGCATTTCGGCAATGGGGTCATTGCGCCGTACCGAGACGGTTTGCGGCGCGCGCGCCGCAGCCGGCGGGCGCACGCTCGCCGTCGGCTCCGCGGATCTGGCCATCGCTGGGCTCGGAGCACGCGGACGAGCCTCCGACGGCGGGGGCGTCTGCGGCGTGTTGGCGAAGAACGGTGCCGGGTGCGAGCCCGATTGCAGGAACACCGCGTTGACTACGATGACGAGGCTTGCGGCGATCGCACCGACGACCGCCGCGGTATCCACCGGACGGTGCATCGCCTTCGCGCAGAGCCGCAGTCCGACCAAAGCGATCGCGGTGGCGACGGCAGCCGCCACGCCATACTCGTTTTCGGTTCGCCGCTTACGCACTTTTCTTTATCCGAATTTCGCTCCGCGGCGCAGCGTCTTCCCACGCTAGCGCGACCGTCGCGTGGTCCGGCAGATCGCCAGCCGCCGGGTGCAACGATGCCCGTTTCGCCGGCCGTGCCCGGTCGCAGTCGAGCGGCAGCCGCACGGTGACGCGAGTGCCCTCGCCGATGCGGCTGCGGATGGCGAACTCGCCGCCATGCAACCGCACCAAACCCTTGACGATGGAAAGTCCAAGACCGGTCCCGCCGTGGCGACGATCATAGGCGGCGCGCGCCTGAAAATAGGGTTCACCGACCCGCGCGAGATCCTCATCGCTGATGCCGACGCCGTTGTCCTCCACCGCGAAGGTGACGGCCGTCGCCTCGCTTCGCACGCTGATCGTGACGTTGCCACCGCGATCGGTAAAACGGATCGCGTTGGACAGGAGGTTGAGCAGGATTTGATGGAGGGCGCGCTTGTCGGCGACGAGTTCGGGAAGATCGTCGGGCGCGATCTTGTGCAGTTCGACGCCGGCCTCGTGGGCCCGCAGCGCCATGAGATCGCAGCATCCGGCGACGACCTGCGAAGGCACGAACGGCTCGGGCGTGATCTCAAACTTGCCGATTTCGATTTTCGACATATCGAGGATGCCGTTGATGACGGCGAGAAGGTGGTGTCCCGAATCATTGATCAGGCCGACATATTCAAGACGCCGTGCGGCGTCGATCATCAGTCCGGGTTCCTTTCTCAACATATCCGAGAACCCGATGATGGCGTTGAGCGGCGTCCGCAGTTCATGGCTCATGGTGGCGAGAAAACGGCTCTTGGCGGCACTCACGCGCTCCGCCTCGGCGCGCGCTTCCTCGAGGGCTCGCGCCTGGCGCTTTCGGTCGGTTACGTCGCGCAGCACTGCGACAACCTCGCGGCGGTCTTGGCCGTCCGCCGGCAACGCCGCCTGCGCAAGCGGCCGACACCGCATCTCGAGCCATACAAATTGCGGCGCCGGGCGGCCGTCGCCGCCGGCGGCCTCGCGCCGCACGCGGAACTCGACCGAACGGCTCTCGCCGAGCGCTGCAGCGTCACCGAGCGCGCTCAGATAAGCCGGACGATCGGCGACGTGGACGCGATCGAACAGGCCGTGGCCGTGCAACCCGAGCGTAGGACAGCCGAGCAGCGGCTCGGCGGCTGGCGACACAAAGAGTACGGCGCCGTCGCGCCCGTGCCGGATGATCACGTCGGTCATATTGCGCGCCAGGAGCCGGTAACGGTCCTCCTCGGCGTAGAGGAGCAAGAAGCTTGTTCGTGCGAGCGCCTCGGCCCCGAGCGCGAGCCCAGCCGCGTAGAGAGCGGCCGACACGATACCGACGGCGGCAAGCCCGGCGTACCCGCCGGCGTCGGGCCGCGGCAACAGATCAAGCGACCCGCAGAGCGCCAGCACGCCCGCGGCGCCCAGCGCAAAGGTACACGCAATGGCGACGACACGGCGCGACGCCGACAGCGCGGCTTCGAGCGGCACGACGACGAGCCAGATAGCGGCGAACGAGCCGATGCCGCCGGTCAAAACCGCAACGACCGTAACCAGCCCAGTCAAAGCCAGCGACGACAGCACATGCGCGCTTTCGTAACGGCCGGTGCGGGAGAGGAAATAGGCGGTAAGGATCGGCACGACGAGCCAGGCAAAAATCAACAGCTCGATCGTGCTGGGCGCGCCGCGCGCGATCAGATACGCCGGAAACGACGCCAAGGCGACGACGCTGCCGAGGAGCCGCGGGGCGATGAAGGCGCGATGCCGCGCCGCCGTCAGCGCATCGCGCTGCGCGGACGGATGAACGAGCGTCTCAATATAGTCTCGCACCGGCGCGAAGAGGGCCACGTTCCCGATCGCACGTCCGATTTTGCAGACGCGCTCCCCCTTTTTCTGTGGCGCGATCGTGTCAGACCCCGCTTAAGCGAACGCTAAGGCATCGTGTACGGCACCTGTCCGGCCGCCACGGTTGGGGGCCGTTGCGGCCGTGAGCGCCACAGATTCCCCCATCATGGTGAACGGGTCGTTGCCGGGCGATCGCGCGGCCGGCGCGCGAGGCGCTTGATGGGAAGAAATATCGCAGCTTGCGGGCGCGCTGATGGCAATGCACAGAGAAATGGTACGCGTTCGCGCAAATTTTAGGTAAATTTTATTTTTTCAAATTGTCCGAAAATTTGCGGCGTATTCTCTTCAATTATGGGGAAAAACGTCCGCGTCTCGCGAACAGCGCTTTCAGCCGTACGTGCTAGGTTGCGCGTCGGTGCGGCCACTCAGGCCGCCGGGGATGCGGCGATCATGTTCTTCCTGCTGCGAATGGCATTCTGGCTCGGCGTGGTGCTGGTGCTGTTGCCGACCGGCACTGCGTCGCGAGGCCCTGCGGTGAGCGACGTTGGCGCGTCGAACGCGATCTCGGCCGCCTCCGCGACGGTGTCGGATCTGCGCGGATTCTGTTCGCGCCAGCCCGACGCCTGCACGGTCGGCTTGCAAGTCGCGACGGCGCTCGGCTACAAGGCGCAAGCGGGCGCGAAGATGCTTTACGATGCCTTGAGCGAGGCGGTCCGCGGCCATGAAGCCGGCTCGGTCGGAAGCGGCACGTCCCAGCGCGGCGCGGTGAAGACGGGACCGGAAAATTCGCCGTCGGAGCGTGCCTCGCAAGACACCCTCACCGCGACCGATCTCATCCCGGCCTGGCGCGGGCCGCTGCCGCGCAAGGACGCCCGGCACTCCGTATAATTCAAGCGCCTCGGCGTCGTCCGAGCGCGCCGCCTAGGGCGCAACCCCGCGGGACAACATGGCCCGGCGGGTACGATCGGGAACATCGACCTCGACGGCCTGGCGCTCTATATAGAGCGTGACTTGCGGGATTCCGGTGGACGATGGCCGATATCGAAGAGATCGTCGACAATTTCTCAGTCCTTGACGACTGGGACGACCGTTATCGCTATCTGCTCGAACTGGGGCGGGACCTGCCGCCGCTCGCCGAAGCGGCGCACAGCGACGCCAACAAGGTCCAGGGATGCGCGAGCCAGGTCTGGCTCGAGACCAAGGTCAATCCCGACGGCGCCGGCGGGCAGGTGCTGATCTTCGCAGGCGACAGCGACGCCCACCTGGTGCGCGGACTGATCGCGATCCTGTTCGCGATCTATTCGGGCAAGGGCGCGAAAAAGATTCTCGCGACCGACGCACTGGCGCTGTTCGACAAGATGGGCCTGCGCGAGCACCTGACACCGCAGCGCTCGAACGGCTTCCGCGCGATGGTCGAGCGGATCCGCGCCGACGCCCGCGCCGCCCTCGCCGTTGCCACGGTATGATCGCGGCAACGCCTGTGCGCGGCCGCGCCCGGCGCCCGCGGCGATAGCCATTCTGGCCACCTCTGACAACGTGTTGTAAGTCTTTTCTCGCCGCCGCAAACGGGCGGGGGAGCGGGAAATCGAGCGATGGCCGCCAGCATCGTCGAGGCTGAGACCACATTCGGCAATCCGAAATTCCGCGCCGCCCTGACCGACGCATTCGCCGGCGCGATCTGCAGCATCCTCTCGATCGCCTATTCGCTGTCTTATGCGGCGCTCATCTTCACCGGCCCGCTCGAGAACTTGCTGGCCTACGGCGTTGCCGTCGCATTCCTTTCGGCCGCCACCGGCGGGGCCGTGGTCGCGTTGCGCAGCTCGATTCCGTTCGCCATCGCCGGGCCGGACAGCTCCATTTCCGTCGTCTTGGCGGCGATGGTCGCCACATTGGTCCAGCGCATCATTGCCTCCGGCGGCACCCACCTCCTCGAGCCGAGCCTGATCGCGCTGTCGCTGTCCACGGCACTGACCGGATTGCTGCTTGGCGTGCTCGGCTACGCCAATGCCGGCCGCGCGATCCGCTTCGTTCCCTATCCCGTGATCGGCGGCTTTCTCGGCGCCACCGGCTGGCTGATGATTACCGGCGCGATCCAGGTCGTTACCGATATCCGGCCGACGCTGTTTAATCTCGATGCCTTCGCCAGCGCCGGCTTTGCCGCCAAGCTCGGCACCGGAGCGGCCGTTGCGGTCGTACTGCACGCGCTGCTGCCGCGCGCCCGTAGCGCCTTTGTCTTGCCGGGCATTCTGTTGGCGGCGATCCTCCTCACGCACATTGTTCTGCTCTCTTCCGGCGTGTCGCTCGCCGACGCGCAGTCGGCCGGCTGGCTGTTCCACCCGCAATCGGCGGCAACCTTGACGCTGCCCTGGAAGCCTGCCGAGCTCGCTCGCTTTCCCTGGGCGGCGCTACCTTCGCTCGCCGGCGACCTGCTCGCCGTCGGGTTCGTTACCGTCATCACCCTGCTGCTGAACACGACCGGGATCGAGATCGCAACCCGCACCGAGGCCAATATCGACCGCGATCTGAAGGTCCTCGGCTTCGCCAATCTGTTGACGGCAGCGCTCGGCGGCATCGTGAGCTGCACCTCGGTGAGCCGCAGCACGTTGGTGCGTGTCGCCGGAGCGAGCGGCCGGATTTCCGGGCTGACGGTCGCCGCCATCTGCGCCGTGCTGCTGCTGGTCGGTCCCGGGCTGCTCGGCGCCGTGCCGAAGTTCGTTCTCGGTGGGGTACTGTGCTTTCTCGGCAGCGGTCTCGTCTATCAGTGGCTGATCCGCTCGTCGCGGCAATTGCTGTTGATCGAATACCTGTCGCTGATCGCGATTGCGCTGCTCATCGTCTATTGGGGCTTCATCGGCGGGGTGCTCATCGGCGTGGTTATCGGCTGCGCGACGTTCGCCTTGAGCGCGAGCCGGGTGAACGCGATCAAGTTCAGCTTTGACGGCTCGGAATTCCGCTCGTCGCTCGATCGCGGTCCGGATGAATTGTCGATTCTGGCCGAGCACGGCCGCGACATCCAGGGCATGGCGCTGCAGAGCTACCTGTTCTTCGGCTCGGCCAGCCGGCTCTATCAGTACGTCAAGGAGCTTCTGAGCAAGCGCCGCACCTGCCGTTTCCTGATCTTTGACTTCCGCCGTGTCACCGGCATCGATTCCTCGGCGACGCATAGTTTTGCGCAGATCAGGCAGGCCGCGACCGAAGCGCGCGCCCGCGTCGTTCTGGTCAGCCTCACTCAGGATCTGGAGCGCGCGTTCCGCACCGCCGGATTCATTACCGAGGACATTATAGTTGCTTCCGACCTCGACCGCGCTCTCGAATTCTGTGAACACGAGATCATCGAGACGCACCGGGCCGAGGGCGGCGAGTTGCGCTCGTTGCGCGGCTGGTTGTCGGAAGCCCTGGGCGGCGGCGAATTTGCCGATCGCCTGGCCAAATATTGCCGGCGGCTCGAGGTGAACACCGGCGATATCATCGCGCGGCAAGGCGAAACGGCTGCCTCGATGCATTTCATCCTCGAAGGCCGCGTCGGCATCATCGTCGATCTTCCTGAAGGACGCACGGTGCGCGTGCGCAGCCTGGGCCCGCATACGACGGTCGGCGAAATGGGGCTGATCGCTCAACGCCCACGCAGCGCCACGATCCAGGCCGAGGCCACGAGCGTGCTCTATGAGCTCGATGCGGAGGCCTTTGCCAGCATCAAGCGTGACGATCCGGCGCTGAGCCAGGCCCTGCTCGGCTACGTCGTCGCGGTGATGACCGAGCGGCTGAGCTTTGCGAACCGGGCTATCGGCGTGCTGCAGCGCTGAGGCACGCGGCCGAGCAAGGCTCGCCCGCGATCGCTCAGCCGCGCTCCCGGCGGCGACGGCGTTGCTGGCCGAGGCCCATTTGCTTGGCGAGTTGCGAACGAGCCGCCGCGTAGTTTGGCGCGACCATGGGATAATCTGGCGGCAGCGCCCATTTGTCGCGATATTGCTCGGGCGTCATGTTGTACTGCGTGCGCAAGTGACGCTTGAGCGACTTGAATTTCTTGCCGTCTTCCAGGCAGACAATGTAGTCCGAGGTAATCGAGCGCTTGATCGGAACGGCGGGCTTCAGCGGTTCTGCCGGCGTTGTGGGCTGGCCGCCCGAGACCCGCAGCAAAGCGGCGTGCACCTGACCGATAAGGTTCGGTATTTCCGCGCTCGGGACCGTGTTGTTGCTGACATAGGCGGAGACGATATTCGCCGTCAGCTCGATGAAGCTGCTGTCGCCTGAATTCTCTGCCATCTGAGGTCTGGTCTCAAAGTTTGTCTGCGCCGCGGCTGACATCGCCGCGGTTGCCGGGGACGCTTACAATGCGTCAGAATTCGGCTCGCGACGCACCCGTCGCTCCGAGGCGATGCCGAACCAGAGGCAAGCGTAAACTATGGAACATCACAAGAATTAAAGCAATGAAATACGAGGCCTGGTCGCGCCAAACCTGAATAGCCAAGTCATATTACCTTCACGGAAAGAATTCTTCCGAGACTAAGTTCGCGGGAACGTGATCAGCGACGGCGACAGACGGCTCGCGATGCCGGCCGGCTAGGAACTGCTCTCAATGTGATTGCGCAGCTCGCCGATCGAGCGAAACCGCATCATGCCCTGCGGGAACTGCGCTTCGATCGAACCGTCGGAATAGAGGGTGTAAGCCCTGCCCTCGACGACGCCGGATTTGAGAACCGAGATCGGCGCCTCCGCCGAAGGCGCGGGCTTCTCCTCGACGACTGGCCGCGGCTCGGGAACCGGGGCTTCGTTTGCCCGCAGGGGTTCGGCTGCAGGCGGCGCAGAAGCCTGCATTGTGGTTTCCGCGGCGTCCTTCCGGGGCCGCGCGCCGTTTGGCCAAAACGCGTCGAACATCGCGCCTTTGGGTCGCGATGCCCGCGCATTCGCCGGAGGCGCCATCCTGGCGGGCGCCGCCACGGGGCCGTTGGTGTGAGCGACGGCGCCCCCATTGATTGCTGCGCCGCCATTTCCCTGCGCGATAGCCGGCGCGGGCGGCAGCAACGATACGTCCGCTTCCTCCAGCGCCGGGGCATTTTCAAGCCGGACCAGGGTTGGAAATTTTTCTCGTAGGCGCTCCAAGGCGGCTTCCTCGACCGGCGCCAGCGCCGCGCTCGCGGCAGCGGCGCGCGAACCGAGTTCGGGCTTCGGTCTCGCCGGGAATGGGATCTGCGCGCCTGCTTCGGCTCGCTCCGCCATTGCAACGCTCGGTGCCTCGCCGGGGCGCACACGATGCGGCATTGGCCGCGATTCGAGCGCGCGCTCGATGCGCTGCAAGGCGCGAACGGTAAGGCCCAAGCCGATCAGAAGGAGCCCACCGACCGCCGCAATCATCCCCGGCGTCATGATCTCAGCGTCAAAGGCGCCCGTCGCGCCCGATGTCACGAGCGCAAGCCCGGCGCCGGTCGTCACCGCACCTAAAAGCAACAAAAACGGCGACATTAGGCTGATCCCTTGCCGCCGATCTGCAGCGGCGACCCACGAAAATACATGGGACCCGAGTATTTTGGCGGCCAACGTCAGGCGGTGCAAGGTATTATTGTCCACAACGGCCGCCACGCGCTCCCAGGCGCCGGGTTCACGGCATGTCGAACCTTGCCCCGAATTTAAAAGATTTCAGGTAAGCAGTTGCACCGCATAGGGAATCAGCGCCAGCTCCGGGGTCGCTCCGATGTCCGTCGGCGTGTTAACTGTGGCGGCCGTTGCCCAGACCGCACCGATCGGCCTATCTAGGCGGAAACCTAATCTCCGCCCCGCGGGTTTCATCCGCAAAGCCCGCCCGATCCGTTTCTCTCAGCGAGGAGTAGAGCCCATGGCATTCACCCTGCCCGATCTACCTTATCCTTACGATGCGCTTACGCCGAATATGTCGCGCGAGACGCTCGAATTTCATCACGACAAGCACCACCAAGCCTACGTCACCAACGGCAACAATCTTGCAAAAGGCACCGAGTGGGAAAACAAGCCGGTCGAGGAAGTGGTCATCGGCACTTTCGGCAAGAACCAAGGGCTCTTCAACAATGCCGGCCAGCACTATAACCACATCCACTTCTGGAAATGGATGAAGAAGGGCGGCGGCGGCGACAAGTTGCCCGGCAAGCTTGAAAAGCAGATCACCAGCGACATCGGCCCGATCGCCAAGATGAAGGAAGACTTTATCCAGGCCGGCGTTACCCAATTCGGCTCCGGCTGGTGCTGGCTGGCCGTCAAGGACGGCAAGGTCGTCGTCATGAAGACGCTGAACGGCGAAAACCCGCTGGTTCATGGCGCCAAGCCCATACTCGGCTGCGACGTCTGGGAGCATTCCTATTACATCGACTATCGCAACCGTCGCCCCGATTACCTGAAGGCGTTCGTCGATCACCTGATCAATTGGGATCACGTGGCCGAGATGTTCGAGGCAGCGATGAAGTAAGCGGGTTCGGCAATTTTCTATGCCTAGGCGCGAGCGGGTGCTAAACGCGCTCTCGCGTCAGTTGCGCGTTGAGCCTGTCGTCACAGGACCGTCGGCCGTCACGATTGGCCGTGTCAGGCGCTTTCCCCCGGCCGCCACTGAGGATCGAATTTTGGACGTTGCGGCACAGCGCGCCCCCAAGGCCGGGTCGGTCGCGCTCAGTCCTCTCACGAGGTCGGCAGGGCCATTCGCGGCCGCTTCCGATCCCGCGTATTGGCTCGACGCGATTGCGATCGGAACATTGGCGCTTGTCGGGGCCGTCGCCGCCCTTAGCTTTCGCGACTATGGCCTGGGCTGGGACGACTACACCCATTCGCAATATGGCGATCTTCTGCTCTCGCTCTACGGCTCGGGCTTCTCCGACAGGCGCGCGCTTTCGTTCGTCAATCTCTACATGTATGGCGGCGGGTTCGATCTCCTCGCCGCGCTGTGCGCAAAGATTCTGCCGCTTGGCCTATTTGAAACGCGACGGCTTGTCGGCGCCGCCGTCGGCGTTATCGGCCTATTCTTTACGTGGCGTCTGGGCCGCCGGCTCGGCGGGCCGCTCGCCGGGCTGATCGCACTCGCGCTTCTCGCCACCTGCCCGCTCTACTACGGGCACATGTTCATGAACGCGAAGGACGCGCCCTTCGCGGTGACGATGGTGATCGCGCTCCTCATGCTGGTGCGCGCCTTCGAGGAATATCCCCGAGCGACGCCGGCCACGATCGCGTTGTGCGGCGTCGGCATCGGGCTGGCGATCGGCTCGCGGGTCATGGGCGGGTTCGCGGTGCTGGAAGCGCTGCTCGGGCTGCTGGTTATCCTTGCAGTCAGATCGCGCGAGATCGGCTTCAAGCCGGCATTTGGCGAATGGCGATCGTTCCTCGTGCCGTTCATTCCGGGCGCGCTCCTGGCTTATCTGGTCATGGGGCTGGTTTGGCCATGGGCCGCGCTGTCACCGCTCAATTCGTTCCGCGCGGTCGAATATTTCTCGAATTTCTTTGAGAAGCCGTGGCGCGAGCTGTTCGACGGCCAATTGATCCCGGTCGTCGACATGCCGCGCAGTTATCTGCCGACGCTGATCGCGCTCACACTGCCGGAACTCATGTTGGCGCTCGGGCTTTGCGGAATGCTTGGCGCGATCTTGATCGCGGCGCGCGGCAGGCTTGACGGCGGCGGCCTGACCGCCGGGCGCCGCGCCGCGCTCGGCGCAGTGGTGCTGGCCGCGCTGCTTCCGGTTCTCGTAACGGTCGCGGCGCGGCCGGCCATGT
>JASHXX010000231.1 GCA_030043335.1 Xanthobacteraceae bacterium | reverse complement strand
CCGCTGAATAAAGCCTGGCCATCATTCGAACAGCCGAAGAGGTTCGAAATGAATATGATGCTGAAAGATCTTCCACCGGCTACACGCGACAGCTACCGCGCCCTTGAGCGCCAATACGGCGCGCACAATTACAGCCCGTTCGATGTCGTACTCACCCGCGGCCTCGGCGTCTGGGTTTGGGATATCGACGGCCGGCGCTACCTTGATTGTTTGTCGGCGTATTCGGCGGTCAATCAGGGGCATTGCCACCCGCGCATCCTGGCAGCACTGACCGAGCAGGCTTCGCGGCTCGCTATCACCTCGCGAGCATTCATGAACGATCAACTCCCTCTGTTCTGCAAGGAGCTTTGCGCCGCCACCCATTCGCATAAGGTTCTGCCCATGAATTCGGGCGCCGAAGCGGTGGAAAGCGCAATCAAGGTCGCGCGCAAGTGGGGCTATGAGATTAAGGGTGTGCCCAACAACCGGGCCGAAGTTATCGTCTGCGCCAACAATTTCCACGGCCGCACCTTGACTATAGTCGGCTTCAGCACCGATGCGACTGCGCGTGACGGCTTCGGCCCCTTCACGCCCGGATTCGACCGCGTCGTGCCCTTTGGCGACGCCACCGCGCTAGAAGCGGCAATTACACCCGATACGGTCGCCTTCCTGGTCGAGCCCATTCAGGGCGAGGCCGGGGTGATAATTCCGCCCGCAGGCTATTTCAAATTGGTGCGCGAGATTTGTACACGCCACAACGTCATTCTGATTCTCGACGAGATTCAGACCGGGCTCGGTCGTACCGGCCGCCTGCTGGCTGAAGAGCACGAAGGAATCGAGGCCGATCTAACCCTGATCGGCAAGGCGCTGTCGGGCGGCTTCTATCCGGTGTCGGCAGTGCTTTCAAACGACGAAATCCTTGGCGTGTTGAAGCCGGGCGAGCACGGCAGTACGTTCGGCGGCAATCCTCTCGCCTGCGCCGTCGCGCGCGCCGCGGTCAAAGTCCTCATCGAAGAAGGCATGGTCGAAAACGCCCGCGCGATGGGAGCACGCTTCCTCAACGGTCTGCGCCACATCAATAGCCGCGCCGTGAAGGAAGTACGTGGCCGCGGACTGATGGTCGCCATCGAACTTCATCGCCAAGCGGACGGCGCCCGGCGCTACTGCGATGCCCTACGTCTGCGTGGCGTCCTATGTAAAGACACCCACGACCATACCATCCGTGTTAGTCCTCCGCTGGTAATCAGCCGCGACGAAATAGATTGGGCGCTCGACCAATTCGACGCGGTCTTGACGCATCCGGAACCGGCGTAGCCACCATCCTCTTTGCGCGCATCGTCCGGACCGTCGCTGCTGCACAGAGCAAATCTGGGCGTTATCTGCGCGGTAAAGCGGACGATGCTGCGTTGGGTGAGGCCTACGGTCCGCCGGTAAGCTACGAAAATTGGTGCCGCTGGAAGGCCACCATAATGATGATGCAAGGCATCATAATGGCCCTAATGGGCAAATCATCAGACACAATCCAAACGATTACTTCCGGGTTGAAGGCATATCAATCAACAGGAGCAACATCTGTAACGGTTATCAATCACGACGACGAGGCGATTATTTGCTCGTGCTGCAGAGCGCGCGATTAAAGAACACGGCCTAATCTTCGATCAGCCGAAAGCGCTCCGCGCCGCCGCGGACAAACAAGTTCCAAAGGGCCGCGCCGCCGAGGACGCGAGCCGCCTCCTGGAAGGCGAAGAAAGGAATCAGCGCGACGAAGAAGATTGCTGCGTAAGTCACGAGGCTGGGCACTGAGCCGCCGAAATCGGTGAAGCCAGCCGAGAGCGGCTGACCCTTGAACCAGGCCCGGATCGCTTCCTCGGCGATATGAAACGCGAGGAGCAGAATCGCGAAGATCAGCGACTTGCCGAGCACGACCCAAACTAATGCGCGCCGCTCCAGCCCCTTTCCGACCTCGAGTGCCTGGCCGACCAAAATGACCTTGCCGAAAATCAGGGCGTTCACGATGGCGAAGCCCTGATGCCAGACGCTGACCCCGTGTCCTTGGACCAACTGCTTGTGCAGGCTGAACAGCGCGAACAGGAGCCAGAGATAGACGGTGATGACCGCGTATTTCTCGAGTTCGCCCAACGCGCGTTGCTTCAAGCTCTTCTTACCGCCGGCGTCCACCGTTCCGGGGGCCGCGTTTGCGACGCTCTGCATGTTCAGCCTCGTAGCGGCTCAATTAGCTCTCTGGATGCCGCTTGCGCAATATTCCTTGAAGACACCCAGTCAGACAATTTCGTTCGGCGGACCGTCTCGCACCCGTCCGCGCACGCTCTTCTTCGATCCTACAACCCAAATCAGTATTGTGGCAAAGTGAAGATCGGACTGTCAGCTTGTGGGACGATAGCTTCGAGATTCCACAGGGGGCAGACATATTCTTACATTCCCGGACATGAAACCGACGTGAATGTCGTCGCTTTTGTCCAACCTGATCGGCGAAGTACTCCGTTCTTGTCTCCGCTTGCCAATTCACTGACATGCGGAGGCGTTTGCGCTCAGTGGCAATAACTGAGCCTCTACCACGACAGCTAATCTCCACACTGATTTATTGCGATGCCTTCGCGGCTTTCCAGTAAGTGAAATTGCGACTTAGCTCCTCGGTATGGATGCCGGCGGTCAGACCGGCCAAGCGAGCCCGGCCGGCATCATGCTGACGTCGTTTAAGCTGGTGATTGGGTCAGCACCGGCGATGGCGCCGTTTCGTCTTCTGGGCGGGCGGTACATGTTACCGACTGCCGAGAATTTACACGACGATATATGACAAAGACGTTCGAAGGATGCGCGCGTTGAATTTGAACGGCGTCTAGGGCGTTGTATTTGGTGATGCACTCGCTGACACGGCGCTTTACCCGCTTATTTCTCGTTACGTGGACGAAAGATGCTTGCGGACATTGCGACGCCTCCAATAACGGCCGCATACTGATGATTGCGACTGCCAGTCTGGGTAAGCTGATCGCCGGAGGCATGCTTCGCCGTCGGATTATGCACTAGGCGTCTTTGATGGCGGCAATCTCTCCCTTTCGCACCGCAGCTTTGAGCGCGGCATGATCGCGCTCTACCTGGTCCGCATAAGCCAGTGCGAATTTTCCCATTGCTGTGTCGAACTCATCGTTTGAAGAACCGAGATACCCGCTGATCGTTGCCGATATCTCGCTGGCCTTGGCATGAGAGCGAGCGAGCACCCAACCGCACGCCCGGGCATAGGCGTCCAACATCTCGGCATTGAACGTCTCCACCAAAGGCTTGATCTTGGCATCGTGCAACTGTCGGACATAGAACTGTCGCCCGTTGGGTGCGGTAACCCAGCCGAGGAAAACGTCCGAGCTTGGTTCCATGAGACGTTGTCCGGTCACGACGCGCTGCCCGTGATGGCCATATATGCTTTTTCCGGCGTAAGGCTCAAGCACGGAGTTCACCGCTTCCTTGAATTGCAAAAACAAAGGGTGGTTCCCCTCGGACATCATCAGGGCGATCCAGCATCTCCGACCCACGCTGCCGACGCCAACCACCTTGATGGCGACATCTACGAGTCGATAGCGATCGAGCAGCATACGGCGATCCTCAACTAGCGATTGTCGGTAAGTGTGAAAAAGCTGTTCGAGTGTTGCGTCAGCCTCGGGGGCACTCGTCGTTGTCGGATGAAAGATCAATGGCGGTTGGTCCGCAATGCGGATCTGCCCGGCGACGGAGCCCGCGAGCTTGGGAAAATCAAATTCCGAGACACTTCGGCTCGCTGCCTTCTCGATCCGCTTCTTGAC
>JASHXX010000230.1 GCA_030043335.1 Xanthobacteraceae bacterium | reverse complement strand
GGTAGCCGGCGAGCTCCTCGACGCCCTTGATCGCCAGGATGTCGTGCGGCGCCGGGTTGCCCTCGACGATGAAGTCGCCCTTCTCGATCACGTCGCCGTCCTGCAAGTGGATGTGCTTGCCCTTGGGGACGAGATACTCCCTCGGCTCCTCATCCTTGCTGGTCGGCTCGATGGTGATCCGCCGCTTGTTCTTGTAGTCGCGGCCGAAGCGCACGGTGCCGGAGATTTCGGCGATCACCGCGGATTCCTTCGGCCGCCGCGCTTCGAACAGCTCGGCTACGCGCGGCAGACCGCCGGTGATGTCGCGCGTCTTGGCGCTCTCCGTCGGAATCCGGGCGATGACGTCGGCCGCCTTTACCTTGGCGCCGGGGTCGACCGAGATGATCGCGTCGACCGCCAGCATATAGCGGGCGTCGCCGCCGCGGCCCAACTTGAGGATCTTGCCGTCCTTGCCTTTGATGACCAGGGCCGGACGCAGATCCTGCTGGCCGCGGGCCGAGCCCGAACGCCAATCGATCACCACGCGCTTGGCGATGCCGGTAGATTCGTCGAGCGTCTCGGTCATCGACTGGCCTTCGACCAGATCCTCGAAGCCGACCGTGCCCTCAAGCTCGGTGAGGATCGGGCGGGTGTAAGGATCCCACTCGGCGATGCGCTGGCCGCGCTTGATGTGCTCGCCGTCGTCGACCTTGAGCCGCGCTCCATAGGGGATGCGGTGCACAGCGCGCTCGGTGCCGTCCGGGTCGAGCACTGCGACGATCAGATTACGGCTCATCGCGATCAGATCACCTTCGGAGTTGCGGGTGACGTTCTTATTCTTGATCTTGATCGTGCCCTCGAAGTTCGACTCGACGAACGACTGCTCCGAGATCTGCGCCGCGCCGCCGATGTGGAACGTGCGCATGGTGAGCTGCGTGCCCGGCTCGCCGATCGATTGCGCGGCGATCACTCCCACCGCCTCGCCCATATTGACCGGCGTACCGCGGGCGAGATCACGCCCGTAGCATTTGCCGCAGACGCCGTTCGTGGTCTCGCAGGTGAGCACCGAACGGATGCGCACCTCCTGCACGCCGGCGCCGACCAGCCGCTCGACATGCGGCTCCTCGAGCAGCGTGCCGTTCTCGACCAGCACCTCGTTGCTCGACGGATCGCGCACGTCCTCGGCTGTGGTGCGACCGAGAATGCGGCTCGCGAGCGACGCCACCACCTGGCCGGCATCGATGATCGCCCGCACCTTGATGCCGCGCGACGTCCCGCAGTCTTCATCGGTAATGATGCAGTCCTGCGCCACGTCGACGAGACGCCGGGTCAGGTAACCTGAGTTTGCCGTCTTCAGCGCGGTATCGGCGAGACCCTTGCGCGCGCCGTGCGTCGAGTTGAAGTACTCGAGCACCGAGAGGCCCTCCTTGAAGTTGGAGATGATCGGGCTCTCGATGATCTCGCCCGACGGCTTCGCCATTAGGCCGCGCATGCCGGCGAGCTGGCGCATCTGCGCCGGCGAGCCGCGTGCGCCGGAATGCGCCATCATGTAGATCGAGTTGACCTGGGCTTCGGCGCCTTTCTCCGCCGCCGGCTTGGCGGCGGAGATCTCGCGCATCATCGCGTCGGCGATCTGCTCGGTGCACTTCGACCAAGCATCGACGACCTTGTTATATTTCTCGCCCTGTGTGATCAGGCCGTCATTATATTGCTGCTCGAATTCCTTGACCGATTCGCGCGTCTTGTCGACGATCGAGCGCTTGCTGTGCGGCACCACCATGTCGTCCTTGCCGAACGATATGCCGGCCTTGAACGCGTGGTGGAAGCCGAGCGCCATGACGCGGTCGCAGAAGATCACCGTCTCCTTCTGGCCGCAGTGGCGATAGACGGTGTCGATCATGCTGGAGATTTCGCGCTTCGTCATCAGCTTGTTGACGAGGTCGAACGAAACCTTCGGATGCTTCGGCAATACTTCGCCGAGCAGCGCGCGACCAGGCGTGGTCTCGTACTCCTTGCGCACCGGCTCGCCGTCCTCGTCGACGCCGTCCCAGCGGTACTTGATCCGGCTGTGCAGCCCGACGGTCTTCTCCTGCAGCGCGTGCTCGACTTCGCTCATGTTGCGATAGAAGCCCTGCACGACGTTCTTCTTCTTGCGGTCGCGCTCGATCTCCTTCTGCGAGTGCAGCTCGAGTTTCCATTGGCCCGGACCGTTGTCGATCATCAGCGACAAGTAATAGAGGCCGAGCACGATGTCCTGCGACGGCACGATGATCGGTGAGCCGTTCGCCGGGTGCAGGATATTGTTGGTCGACATCATCAAGACGCGGGCTTCGAGCTGCGCCTCCAGCGACAGCGGCACGTGCACCGCCATCTGGTCGCCGTCGAAATCGGCGTTGAACGCGGCACAGACCAACGGATGCAGCTGGATCGCCTTGCCCTCGATCAGCACCGGCTCGAATGCCTGAATGCCGAGGCGGTGCAGCGTCGGCGCGCGGTTAAGCAGCACCGGGTGCTCACGGATCACCTCGTCGAGGATGTCCCAGACCTCGGGCTTCTCCTTCTCGACCAGCTTTTTTGCCTGCTTGACCGTGGTCGACAGGCCCTTGGCGTCGAGCCGCGAATAGATGAACGGCTTGAACAGCTCGAGCGCCATCTTCTTCGGCAAGCCGCATTGATGCAGCTTGAGCTCGGGACCGACCACGATCACCGAGCGGCCGGAATAATCGACGCGCTTGCCGAGCAAGTTCTGCCGGAAGCGGCCCTGCTTGCCCTTGAGCATGTCGGCGAGCGACTTCAGCGGCCGCTTGTTGGCGCCGGTGATGACGCGGCCGCGACGGCCGTTGTCGAATAAGGCGTCGACCGCCTCCTGCAGCATCCGCTTCTCATTGCGGATGATGATGTCGGGCGCGCGCAGCTCGATGAGCCGCTTCAGGCGGTTGTTGCGGTTGATGACGCGCCGATAAAGATCGTTGAGATCGGAGGTGGCGAACCGGCCGCCGTCGAGCGGCACCAGCGGGCGCAGGTCCGGCGGAATCACCGGCACATGCGTCAGGATCATCCATTCCGGCTTGTTGCGCGACTGGACGAACGCCTCAATCAGCTTGAGCCGCTTGGCGAGCTTCTTCGGCTTGAGTTCGGAGGTCGACTCGGCGATCTCCTGGCGCAGGCCGGTCGCCATCTTCTCGAGATCGAGCGCCTTGAGCATCTCGCGGATCGCCTCCGCGCCGATCATGGCGGTGAAGCTGTCGGCGCCGTACTGGTCCTGCGCCTTGACGTACTCGTCCTCGGAGAGGAGCTGACGGTCCTTGAGCGGCGTCAATCCCGGCTCGAGCACGACGTAGTGCTCGAAATAGAGAATGCGCTCGAGGTCCTTGAGAGTCATGTCGAGCAGAAGACCGATCCGGCTCGGCAGCGACTTAAGGAACCAGATATGCGCGACCGGCGCGGCGAGCTCGATATGGCCCATGCGCTCGCGCCGCACGCGCGACAGCGTCACCTCGACCGAGCACTTCTCGCAGATGATGCCCTTGTACTTCATCCGCTTGTACTTGCCGCACAGGCACT
>JASHXX010000028.1 GCA_030043335.1 Xanthobacteraceae bacterium | reverse complement strand
CGGCGAGCGAGGCCGCGTAGTACCAGAGCCAGATCCACAGCAGGGCGAGCGCGATGATGATCGCAATCGGGGCGACGATCAGCCACGGCCGCGGCCAGCCGCGCCCGGTGCGGCGGTTCCCAAGCCGAGGTCCCGCCGGCCGCATCATGCTGAGAGGGGATTGGCCCGACATTATCTCTCTTCGCATGCCGAGTGCGGCGTTTCAAAGACGAACGGACGGCATTGTACCATTGCCGTCAGCCTGTTAGGCGAACGCAAGTGCCGGGCGGGAGTGAATGACGGTGTCGAACGGAACCGGGAAGCAGCATAGCGGTGACCTCTGGGTATTCGGCTACGGCTCGCTGATGTGGCGTCCCGGCTTCGATTTTATCGAGCGCGTGCCAGCGCGACTGATCGGCCTGCACCGGGCGCTGTGCGTCTACTCGTTCGTGCATCGCGGCACGCCGGAGGCGCCCGGTCTGGTGCTCGGCCTCGACCGCGGCGGCATGTGCCGCGGCATCGCCTTTCGCGTCGCCGCCGCGGCGCGCGAGCCGACGATCGCCTATCTGCGCGGGCGCGAGCAGGTCACCACCGTTTATCTGGAGACGACGCGGCGGGTCGAGCTCGAGGAAAAGGAGCGCCGGCAGGTGCGGGCGCTTTGCTTCGTCGTCGACCGCAGCCACGTGCAATATGCCGGGCGGCTTACGCTCGCCGAATGCCTGCATCACGTCCGACAGGGTCACGGCCGCTCTGGACCCAATCGCGACTACGTGCTCGACGCGGTCCAGTCGCTCGAAGCCCTCGGCTATCGCGAGACCGAGCTCCACTTGCTGGCCGAGCAGCTCCGGCATCAGGGGTCCGGCTTTCAGGTGTCGGGGATCAGGCATCAGGCGTCAACGGGGCCCGAACCCTGATCCTTGTGCCTATCGACTGATTCCCGGATCAGGCGCGCGGTTGCTTCCTCGGTCACGCGTTGCAGGCGCACGAGGAAGCTCCGCCGGTCGAGGCCGGGCGGGATCGGGTCGAGCACCTCGACGAGCACGGTCCCGGGCACGCGACGCCACGATCGGCGCGGCCAGAACAGTCCGGAATTGAGCGCGACCGGCACGCAGGCAAGCCCGGTCTCGGTATAGAGATAGGCGACGCCAGGCAGATAACGCGGCTCGGCGCCCGGCGTCCGGCGGGTGCCTTCCGGAAAGATCACGATCTGCCGGCTGCGCGCGATTTCGTCGCGCGCCCGCGCCGCCATGCGCGCCAGTGCCGAGACGCGCGCGCCGCGGTCGATCGGAATCATCCCCGCCTTGGTGGCAAGCCAGCCGAACAGCGGAACCCACATCAGTTCGCGCTTGAGCACATAGGTCGGATCGTCAAAGATCTCGAACAGCGCGAAGGTCTCCCACGCCGACTGGTGCTTGCAGGCGACAATGCAGGCGCCGCGCGGAATTTTCTCGCGGCCGCGCCATTCGACGGTGATGCCGCAGACCGCCCGCAGCAGCCACAGGCTCGATCGTGACCAGCCGCGCAAGACGCCGCGTATGAACGCGTGCGGCAGCGCGATGGCCGGCAGCGCCACGATCATGCGCACCGTGATGTTAACATAGAACAGCACGTTGAAGATGATCGAGCGGGCGAGAATGGGTGGCTTCACTTCAGGCGCCGTCATCCGCAAGCGCGTGCCGAAGCGTCGATGTGGAGGTCCCTCGCGCGCCGGACACGCGGAACTCGCGGGCTTCGGCCGCGACCGAATCGAAGCGCATGCGCACTTTGGCAAACAGGTATTTCAGATATTCCGACAGCACCAAGCGCGTGGTGTCGCCATTCGACCACCACGGCTCGACCCGCAACCGGTCGGACACGACCGGGTAGGGGATCAGGGCGACGTCGGGAAGCTGGTGGGCGATCTCGGCAAGCGCCCGCGGCATGTGGTAGGCGGAGGTGACGATGATCAGGGAACTGAAGCCGCGGTCGGTCGCCCAGCGGCGCGTTTCGACAGCGTTGCCCAGCGTATTGATCGCGGAATAGTCGAGGTCGACGCAACAGGCGAGAATGCGGCTGTAACCTGCGGCCTGGTGGGCGATGTCCGCGGTCGTGGTGCCGGGATTGACGCCGGTGATAAGAAGACGCTTGCCGTGGCCGGTCGCCAGGAGCTCGAGCGCGTCGGCGACGCGCGAGGTGCCCCCGGTCAACACCACGACGCCGTCGGCATTGCGGTTGAGCACGACCTCTTGGCTCGGCAACAGCCAGATGAAGGCGACGAAGCCGAGGACGAGAACGGCGGCACCGAGCACGGCAAACCGGACCGCGAAAGATCTGATCCGCCGCGTCCTGACGGCGCTCTTAAGGCTGTTCATCGCCGCGCGTGTCCCTCGCGCCGAGCCATGTTGCGATGGCCGATTTTCGGCATCCAACATAGCAGAAATTCCGGCGTTCCATTGAACGCGCCGCGAGCCCTCAATCGATCGTCTCCAGGGTGTGGTTGACGGTGCGGCGGGAGGCGAATGCCGTGACTACGGCCATCAATACGATCTGCCCCAGGATCGCGAAGTAGCCGGAGACGCCGATGGTGAAAGTGCCGAACAGGGCCGCGACTTCGTCGCCGCCCGGCGTTCCCGCGAGCCAGGTGTTGGCCGCCTCGAGGGCGCCGAACAGCACAATCGCCGCGCCGCCGCCGATGGCGCCGCCCTTAAAGCCGAGCAGGAGGAAATGGTGCTGAAACTGGCTGCTGATGAAGCGGTCGGTGGCGCCGACATAGTGCAACACCTCGACGATCGGGCGATTGGCCGCCATTGCGCCGCGGGTGGCGAAGGTCACCGAAAGCACGGTCACTGCCAGAACGAGGACGAGCACGCCGAGGCCGGCGGCGATGGCGGTCCCGGCCATGGTGCGCATCCGCTCGATCCAGTGCCGATGATCGTCAAGGCTTGCGGCCGCAACCTGCGCCCCCAGCGTCTTGCGCAAGGCGGTGAAGTCCGGCCGCGCCCCGGGAATGAGCTTGACCACGATCAGGCGCGGGATCGGCAGGTCATCGAGGGCGAGGCCGGCCCCGAGCCACGGCTCGATAAGCCGCGCCGATTCCTCCTTGGTGTAGGCCTGGACCTCGGCGATGCCGGGCGCGGCGCGCGTGATCTCGACGGCCTTGCGCACGTCCGCCTCGAGATCGCGGCCGGCGACCGGCCGGACCTGAATGGTCACCTCGCGGCTCACGTCCGATTGCCAGTCGCTTGCGGCGCTCACCACCAGCATCACCGCGCCGGTCGTCAGCGCGGCGAGGAAGGTCATGATCGCAATGACCGCTGCGAGCGAGCGCCCGGAGATCGAGTCTTTGGGCACGATCGGCGCCGACGCCGGCGGGGCGCGGGCGCGCAACGGCGCCGCGTCGAGATTGTCCCATGGCTCCGCCATGGTCTCGGCCGGCCTAGTCATAGACATGCAGGCGGCCCTCGTGCAGCACCAGCCGGCGGGCGTCGTACTCGTCCATCAGCGCAATGTCATGGGTGGCGATCACGACCGCGGTCCCCGCCTTGTTGAGCTCGACGAACAGCCGCAGCAGCCTCTGGCCGAGATTGGGATCGACGTTGCCAGTCGGCTCGTCGGCGAGCAGAAGCTGCGGCCGCGCGATCACGGCGCGGGCGATGGCGGCGCGCTGCTTTTCGCCGCCGGACAGGATCGGCGGCAGCGATCCCATGCAGTCGCCGAGGCCGACCCATTGCAGCAATTCGACGACTTCCGCCCGGTATTTCGATTCCTCCTTGCCGATCACGCGCAGCGGCAGCGCCACGTTTTCGTAGGTGGTCATGTGGTCGAGCAGCCGGAAATCCTGAAACACGATGCCGATCCGCCGCCGCAAGGTGGCCCGGCCGTCCTTGGTCAGGGTCGCGATGTCCTCGTCAAACATGTTGATCAGGCCGCGCGTCGGCTTGAGCGACAGAAACATCATGCGCAGCAGCGAGGTCTTGCCGGCGCCGGAGGGGCCGGTGAGGAACTGGAAGGAACGCGCGTTGATGTCAAAGGTGAGGTCGCGCAGCACCTCCGAGCCGAGCCCGTAGCGCAGGCCGACATTCTCGAACCGGATCACGGCGCCCTCCGACGAGCCTGGCGCCGTTCGGTTGGCTCCGAAAACGGCAGCCTGGCCGGCTGATTCGCCTTGGCGGCAAACTTAACACCCGGTGCCCCGGGGAGGCCTTGCCGCCAGCATGGTTTCCAATTCGTTAACAGTCAGACCGTAGGATGGCGCGCAACAGGATTCGCTGTTGATTCGCCATGCTCATCGTCTGCCCGTCCTGCGCCACAGCCTATAATGTCGAGGCGGAAAGCCTGCGGCCGGACGGCCGCCAGGTTCGCTGCGTTCGCTGCCGCGCGGTTTGGCAGGCGGGCCTGAGCCATGCCGACAAGCTCCTCGCCGCGGCCGAAGCGATCGGCCCTGCGCCGGGCGAGCCTAGCGAAGCGCCGCAGCCGCAGTTCGCGGCGGAGCCCGAAGCCGCCAGCGTCGGAGACGGAGCGGCGGAGTTGCCGCCTTCCAACGAGCAACGCCTCGACGAGCAGGCGGATACCGCGCCGATCCACCAAGACGATGCCGCGTCTGCGGCGCTTGAAGATGACGCCGCGGCCGATCAGCCGGCTGAGGTCGCCGATACCGAGGCGCCGCCGATCGCGCCTGTCGATCTCGATCAGGGGCGGCTGCCGATCGATATCGAGGTTGATCCCGCCGCAGCGCAAGGCGTCGCTGCGCACGAGGACATCGAGAGCGTTGCCGCCCGGCGGCGGCCGCGCCGCGCCCGTGCACGAGCGCGAACGCCGCGCTGGCCGCTGTCGCGCCT
>JASHXX010000229.1 GCA_030043335.1 Xanthobacteraceae bacterium | reverse complement strand
AGCCGTGGCCGGTGGTGCGCAGGCGCCGGCCCTTGATCAGCACCTCGATGTCGTCCCAATGGTTGAACGCGTTCTCGATGGCGTTGGCGGTCTCGGAATCCCAGGCGCGCATATTTTCCATGGTGGCGTCGGAGAACACGACCCCCCAGCCGAAGGTGTCGTAAGGGTGATTGCGCTCGACCACCGTGATCCGGTGCGCGGGATTCTCCTTCTTCATCAGGATGCCGAAATAAAGCCCGGCCGGGCCGCCGCCGATGCAGACGATGCGCATTGTCTTGTCGGTCCTCTCCCGCGTTGCGTTGTTCGGTCGGACCTGCGGCTCGCGAGCCGCCATGACCCCGTGTACCGACGACGAGCGCAATGCTCGCGAATCCTTGCTCAAGAGCATTATACGTCAAGCTTAGGTAATGGGCATCGCGGCTAACCGCCATGGCCGCGCCGGCGCCACGGCCTTGAAACGCAGGCGGCGGCGCCCTTGGGCGCCGCCGCTGCACACACGACCGAGCTTTAAAGCCCGTCGCCCTTACTCGTAGCTCTTCTTACAGGGCGGATTGTCGCGGCCTGGCGGAACGAACTTATCGTAAACCGCCTTGGAGAATCCGAGCCGCTGCTGGACGTTGGGCACGGTCTTCACGACCTTGGCGATGAGGTCGCCTTTTTCGTCCTTGACGACTTCGGTCACGAAGTTGGTGCCGATCGCCTGGCGATTCTCGTCAAGCGAAATGCGCCCGTTCGGGGCATCGAGCACCACGTTTTTCAACGCGTCGCGGAACTTCTTGTTGCCATCGCTCAGATCGCCATTGACCTTGTCGAGCGCAATGAACACGGCGTCAGCCGAGTTGTAGTAGTTGATCGCGAGCAGCGACGGGCTGGCGAAGGCATTCTTGAAATAGCCGGTCTTGGCGTGCGCCTGGTAGGCCTTGACGAACGCCTGCCATTTCGGATTGGGGTCGTTGTCGGCCATGCCGCTCGCCGCCGGCGTGCCGATCAGCGCTTCCTTCCACTTGCCCTTCGACGACAGCACGGTCTGGTCGACCATGATCGAGCCGCCGATCAGGTGGGCGTTGCCGCCGGCCTGCTGCTACTGGTTGAGGAAGTTCACGGCATCGGCGCCGCCGAGACCGAGATAGATGGCGTCGACGTCTTCGGACAGCAGTTGCGGAATATAGGAGGCGAAGTCCTTGGTGCCGAGCGGCACCCACAGCCGCTTGGTGATCTGCCCGCCAGCCTTGCAGTACTCGACCACGAGACCCATGACCTGGGTGTAGGTGAACGCGTAGTCCTCGGCGATCGTCGCGATCTTCTTGTAGCCCTTGACGTTGTAGACGTAGTCGCCGAGACCGGCGTGCCACTGCGCGCCGTCCATGTTGAAGCGGTAGAAGGTAGGCGACGGCGTGATGCCGGCGGACGGATCGCCGTAGGTCGTCTCGACGGCGCCCGAGGCCGCGTTGATGACCGTAATCTGCGGCTGGGTCTTCGAATAGTCGCGGACGGCGATGCCTTCGGCGCCGGAGAGCGGAGAAACGAGGACATCGACCTTGTCCTGCTCGACTAGCTTTTTGACGGCGCGGATCGCGGAGTCCGGACTGGCGTCAGTGGAGCCGACGATGGTTTCGATCTCCTTGCCGCCAGCCTTACCGCCATGCGCCTCGACGGCCAGATCGTAGCCGCGCATGCCGTCTTCGCCGAGCACGGTGTAGGTGCCTTCAAGCGTCGCGGTAACGCCGATCTTGATCTTGTCGGCGGCGTTGGCCGAGCCGATGCCGACAGCCGCGGTCAGTGTCGCCGCGGCCGCTAGTCCGATAGCCTTCTGCATGAGGTTCCCTCCTTGATCCGAGCGCCGTCAGGCGGTGTCGTTGTGCCGGCCGAATGCGCTTATGCGTTTGTTCGGGGGCACGACCGTCGCCCCAGCGACCAACACGAAAAAATGGTAGCAGCGCCCGGCACGAGGCCACAAGCCCGCCTGTTGTCGGCGCGGCGCGCGAGGCCGTGTCTGCCAGTCTGATTTTTTGCTGGCTGGGCGCCGACGCCGCGCGGCGAATGCCGCCGCGCCGGGCACACGCGCCACTTGTCAACCAGGCCTTGCCGGCGTTTAATCCCGCAAACAAAACAATAACGTGCGACCTGGAGAGGGAGCGAATGAGTACCGCTTTGGCGGTCTGTCACGGCTCGTTCGGCCGCGTGACCGTATACCAGCTCGACCGGCCGATGCGCACGCACGCCCATCGCGAAGGCCATTTGACCTTTCACCTCGGCGGCCCGCCGGCGATCGTCACCATCGACGAGGTTCCTCATCGCGTCGATCAGACCGCGGGGGTCGCCATAAACCCCTGGCAGCCGCACTCTTTTCACCCCTATCCGGGCGATCGGATCTCGGTTTTTCTGGTCGCCTATATCTGCGACCATTGGCTTGATCGGGACCACGAAGGCCGCGGCAGCCTGCGGTTCGGCTTCAACGGCATTCGCTTTGGTCCGATTATCCGCGGCATCGCGCTCGACCTCGCCGATGCGCTCGTCACCGCCGCGAGCTATCGGGTCGTCGATCACGCGCTCAATCAGCTGTTCGACGCCTGTTTCGACGATTCCTGGGCGCATCGCGGACGCTCCAACCTGCGCGTGCGGCCGCAGGCCCCGCTCGACTTTCGCGTTCGCAAATCGTTGCGGCTCCTCAATGACGGGCTGCCGCAGGGTATCGAGCTCGGTGATGTGGCGCGCGACGTCGGTCTCTCCCGTCCGCATTTCTTCAAGCTGTTTCGCGAGAACACCGGGCTCACGCCCGCGCTCTATGCCAACACCATGCGCGTCGAGCGCGCGCTCGATCGGCTGGTAAGCTCGCATGCCTCGGTCACCGACATCGGCTACGAGCTCGGCTTTTCCTCGCAGAGCCATTTCACCCATTTCTTTTCCGCCCATGTCGGCATTGCGCCGACGCTTTACCGGACCATCGCGCGTGTCGTAAGCGAATAGGGCGTGATCCCCGAGGGTGGCGACCGGCGTGTGACGGGGCATGCGCAACATGACGCTTGGATCGCGGCTCCGGGTCCGCGGTCCGGTGGCGCGAAAATCAGACTACCGAGCATGTCGTGACGCCGCCGCTTCGGTAGTTTTCCGGCAAATTCGGAGGGCGGGAGGTGACGACGGCTTTTAGCGATGAAGGGCGGCTCGACGGCGCACGCCGCGGCGACGCGCTGGCGCGCTGGATCGGCCATCATCCTGTCGCCGCGCTCGTCATCGCCGTCGTCGTCATCTTCGCGCTCTGGCTCGTGCTCGCGCCCTGGCCGGCGGGGTTCGAGACCTTGTTCGGCAAGAAGCGGCTGTTCGTCAACGCATTGTTCAACGGCGTCACGCTGGGCGGGCTCTATTTTCTCGTCGCGTCCGGCTTCACGCTGATCTTCGGCTTGATGCGCTATGTCAATCTCGCGCATGGCTCGCTCTACCTGTTCGGCGGCTATATGGGCTACGAGGCCGGACAGTGGACCGGCTCGTGGCTGTTCAGCTACGTCGTCGCCTTTATCTGCTGCGCCATCGTCGGCGTCGCCATGCAGGTGCTGATCTTTCGCCGCATGGAAGGCCAGGATCTGCGGCAGACGCTGGTCACGCTCGGGCTCTCGATCGTGTTCTCCGACCTGATGGTCTGGGTCTGGGGCGGCAACGCCATCCAGATCGACACCCCGGACTATCTGGCCGGCCCGGTGCCGACCCCGATCGTCGTCGCCGTGAGATCGAGCGGCGAAGCCGTCTTCCTGCAATATCCGCTGGTGCGGCTCGCCATTTTGGCGGCCGCGATCGCCATCGGCGTCGGCATGTGGCTCGCGCTCAATCGCACCCGCATCGGCATGATGATCCGCGCCGGGGTCGACGACCGCGACATGCTCTCGGTGCTCGGCTACCGGGTGCAGCTCCTGTTCGTGATCGTGTTCGCGTTCGGCGCCGGGCTCGCCGGAATGGCCGGCATCGTCGGCGGCACCTTCCAGTCGATCTCGCTCGGCGAAGACTCCAACTTTTTGTTGGCTTCGCTCGTGGTGGTCATTGTCGGCGGCATGGGATCGATACCGGGCGCGGCGCTGGGCGCGCTGATCATCGGGCTTTCCGAACAGATCGGCGCCGTCTACTTCCAGAACTACGCGACGGTGCTGGCTTTTCTGATCATGGTCATCGTGCTCGCCATTCGGCCGCAAGGCCTCTTGGGGAAACGCTGATGGCGCTGGTGCAGACCACCGGACCGGCCCCGCTCGCCATCCCGGGCGAAGAGCGCGGCGGCCTCCTGTCGCGCTGGGTCTCGCGGCACTCGCCGATTCTGATCCTCGGCGTCCTGCTCATCATCCTGCCCGCCGTCGCCAACTCCTTCATCCTCGACCAGATCGTGGGCTGGGCCTTGATCCTCGGCATGATCGCGCTGTCGCTGATGTTCCTTGCCGGCTATGGCGGCATGGTCAGTCTGGCGCAGATGACGGTTGCCGGCGTTGCCGGCTACATGATGGCGGTGCTCGGCACCAGCTCGCTTCCCGCGATCAGCCTATTTTGGCCGTGGTGGGTGGCGGCGCCGCTCGCGATCGCCATCGCCGTCGCCTTCGGAACCTTCGCCGGCGCGCTCTCCGCCCGCACCGAGGGCATCTACACGATCATGATCACGTTGGCGCTCGCCGCCGCGTTCTTCTATCTGACGCTGCAGAACTGGCCGATCTTCAACGGCTTTAACGGCTTCACCACGATCCCGCCGCCGAAATTCTTCGGCATCAACTGGAAGGATCCGATCCCGCTTTACTACATGATCCTGTTTTTCGCGGCGTTGAGCTACGTCGCGGTCCTCTATGTCTCGCGGGCGCCGTTCGGCCTTGCGCTGCAGGGCGTGCGCGACAACCCGCGCCGCATGGAAGCGATCGGCTACAACGTCACCGCCCACCGCATCGCCGCCTATGCGTTCGCGGCGCTGATCGCCGCGGTCGGCGGCATCCTGCTGGTGTGGCAGAACAACCAGATCTCGCCGTTCTCGGTCGGCATCGACGTCGTGATCAACCTATTGGTCATCGCCATCGTCGGCGGCATCAGCCATCCGATCGGTCCGTTCATCGGCGCCATCATCTACGTGATCCTTCGCACCTTCGCGCTCGACGCGCTGGTCGCGGTCGGGCTCGACGGGCGGCGCTTCCAGACCCTGATTGGCCTCGGCTTCCTCATCATCGTGCTGTTCTCGCCCGACGGCGTCATCGGGCTGTGGCGGCGCTTCACCGCGCGCATGCGGGCGGCCGGCGGGAGCAACGGGCGATGAGCACGATCGCCGAACGCATCGCCGCCGCCGGCACCGGCAACGCCATCGAGTTGCGCGGGGTAAGCCGGTATTTCGGCGCGCTCGCGGCCTTGACCGACATAACGTTGAGCGTGCGGCCGGGCGAACGTCGCGCCGTGCTCGGCTCGAACGGCGCCGGCAAGACGACACTGCTCAATTGCGTGACCGGCGATTTTCCCCCGACCTCGGGAACGGTGCGGTTCTTCGGCGAGGACGTGACCACGCTGCCGCCGCACGAGCGCATCCGCCGCGGGCTGCGCCGCACCTACCAGATTTCGCTACTGTTCCAGCGGCTTTCGGTGCGCGACAACGTCTATCTCGCCTGCCGCGGCGTCTCCCGCGGGCGCTTCTCCTTCATTCGCACCCGCGCCAGCGACGCGATCATGCAATCGGTCCACGACCTCATTGCGCTGGTGCATCTGGAACGGGTCACCGACCGCCTGGTCGGGGAATTGGCGCACGGCCAGCAGCGGCAGCTCGAGATCGCGCTGGCGCTCGCCGGCGCGCCGCGCTTCATCCTGTTCGACGAGCCGGCCGCCGGCCTGTCGCCGAACGAACGCGGCGACCTGGTCGCGATCCTCACCGCGCTTCCCGCCCATATCGGCTACATCATCATCGAGCACGACATGGACGTGGCGCTGCGGGTCGTCGAAAACGTCACCATGATGCACAACGGCCGCATCTTCAAGGAAGGAGCGCCGCACGAGATCGAGGCCGATCCGGAAGTGCAGCAATTGTATCTCGGGGGCGGCCATGCCTGAGCGTCACGCCGCGCCGCTCCTCGAGATCAAAGGGCTCAACGTCTATTACGGACGCAGCCACGCGCTGCAGGGCGTCGATCTGAAACTCGAGCATGGCGTGCTCTCGCTTGTCGGCCGCAACGGCATGGGCAAGACCACGCTGTGCAATGCGATCGTCGGTCTCACGCCGGCGGCGAGCGGCTCGATCCGTTTCCAGGGCGAGGAGCTGGTCGGCCGCACTCCGGCGGAGATCGCCCGGCTCGGCCTCGCTTACGTCCCGCAGGGCCGGCGGCTGTGGCCTTCGCTTACCGTCGACGAGCACCTGCGGCTCGCCGCCAGCAACGGCAAGTCGCAATGGACCATCCCGCGGATCTACGAGGCGTTCCCGCGGCTCGCCGAACGGCGCAGCCATCGCGGCAATCAGCTCTCCGGCGGCGAGCAGCAGATGCTCGCCATCGCCCGCGCGTTCCTGCTCAATCCGCGGCTCCTGATCATGGACGAGCCGACCGAGGGCCTCGCGCCGGTGATCATCGAGCGGGTCGAGGAGATTCTGCTCAATCTCGGCGATCAGGGCGATATCGGCGTGCTGGTCGTGGAGCAGAACATCGGGGTTGCGACCGCGGTCGCCGAGAACGTCGCCATCATGATCAACGGCCGGATCAACCGGATCATGGACGCGGCGCGGCTCGCGGCCGACCGCGAGCTGCAACAGCGCCTCCTCGGCGTCGGCCAGCACGGACAGGCCGAGCCCGCCGAAGAGACTGCCGAGGCGCCGGCGGCGGAGAACGGACGCCGGCCGGCAAGGGCGCGCGGCCCGGTGCGCGTCTACATTTCGAATCCGACGATGCCGACGCGCTGGTCGCAGCCGGCGCCGGTCGCCCAGATCGAAACCGCCGCGCGCACGCGCACCATCGCGCCCGAGCCGGCCGCCGACGCCCCGATGCCGGCGGTCGATCTGCGCCCGATCCATCGCGGCGGCGCCGCGCCGGTGATCGTCGCCGGTACGCTCGACACCAAGGGCGCCGAGCTGCGCTTCATCCGCGACCAGATCGCCGCAGCCGGGGTGCGCGTGGTCCTGGTCGATCTTTCCACCTCCGGCGGGCCGTCGCCGGCCGACGTGCCGCCGCATCATGTCGCCGCCTACCACCGCGGCGGGCCCAACGCCGTGTTCGCCGGGGAACGCGGCGCCGCGATCACCGCGATGGCGGAGGCGTTCGAAGCCTGGATCCGTCGGCAGGCGCCGGTCGGCGGCCTCATTTCCGCCGGCGGATCGGGCGGCAGCTCGCTGGTCGCGCCGGCGATGCGGGCGTTGCCGATCGGCGTGCCCAAGGTGCTGATCTCCTCGGTCGCCTCCGGCAATGTCGGCCACTATGTCGGTCCCTCCGACATCATGATGCTTTATTCGGTGACCGACGTGGCCGGGCTCAACTCGGTGTCGCGCCAGGTGCTCGCCAACGGCGCGGCGGCGATGGTGGGGATGGTCAAGGCGCGCCTCGCCGGCGCCGAGCGCGAGCCGGCGCAGCGCCGCGGCAACGGCAAGCCGGCGATCGGCCTCACCATGTTCGGGGTGACCACGCCCTGCGTCGACGCCATTGTCGATGCGCTCGAAGGCGATTTCGAGTGTCTTGTGTTCCACGCCACCGGCGTCGGCGGCCAGTCGATGGAAAAGCTCGTCGATTCCGGCGCACTTTCCGCCGTTATCGACATCACCACGACCGAAGTCTGCGATCTGCTTCTCGGCGGCGTGCTGCCGGCGACCGAGGATCGCTTCGGTGCCATCGCGCGCACGAAAATCCCTTATATCGGCTCCTGCGGTGCGCTCGACATGGTGAATTTCGGGCCGATGGAGACAGTCCCAGAGCGGTACCGCGGCCGCACCCTCCACGTCCACAATCCGACCGTGACGCTGATGCGCACCACGTCCGAGGAGAACGCGCGGATCGGGCGCTGGATCGGCGAGCGCCTCAATCTGATGGACGGGCCGGTGCGGTTCTTTTTGCCGGAGGGCGGGGTCTCGGCGCTCGACGCGCCCGGCCGGCCGTTTTCCGATCCTAACGCCGACGCCGAGCTGTTCCGCGCGCTCGGAGCAACCGTCCACCAGACCGGCTCGCGCCGGCTGATCCGGCTGCCGCTTAACATCAACGATCCGCAATTTGCCGCCGCGATCGTCGCCGAATTCCGCCGCCTGATCGGCGGCCGACTGACCCGCCGGCGGGCACGAGGATAAGACATGCCCCGTGTCCCGCGCTCAAACATCCTCTCCCGGTTCCACGCCATGCGCGCGCGCGGCGAACCGATCATCGGCGCCGGCGCCGGCACCGGCATTTCGGCGAAAAGCGAGGAGGACGGCAGCGCCGATCTCATCGTCATCTACAATTCCGGCCGCTACCGCATGGCCGGCCGCGGCTCGCTCGCCGGGATGATGCCGTTCGGCGACGCCAACGGCGTGGTCATGGACATGGCGCGCGAAGTACTGCCGGTCGTCGCCCGCACGCCGGTCCTGGCCGGGGTCTGCGGCACCGATCCGTTCCGGCAGATGGATTTGTTTCTCGACGAAGTGGCGCGGCTCGGCTTCAGCGGCGTGCAGAATTTCCCGACCGTCGGTCTGATCGACGGCCGCTTCCGCGCCGGGCTTGAGGAAACCGGCATGGGCTATGGCCGCGAGGTCGAGATGATCGCCAAGGCGCACAGCCGCGATCTTCTGACCACGCCCTACGTCTTCGAGCCGGCGCAGGCGGCGGCGATGGCGCATGCCGGCGCCGATGTCCTGGTCTGCCATTTCGGCCTGACCGTCGGCGGCTCGATCGGCGCGACAACCTCGGTCAAGCTCGAAGACTGCCCGGCGCTGACCGACGCCATGGCCGAGGCGGCGCTCGCAGTGAATCGTGACATCTTCGTCCTAGTGCATGGCGGCCCGGTCGCGGAACCCGCGGATGCCGAGTACGTGCTGACGCGCGCCCGCTACTGTCACGGCTTCTACGGCGCCTCCTCGATGGAGCGCCTGCCGGTCGAGCGCGCGCTCGCCGCCCAGGTTGCAAATTTCAAAGCGATCAAGAAAGCTTCAGACAAACGCGAAGAACAGGCCCGCGCCGGACCGGACGGTCGGCGGGCAGGGAGGGAGTAAGATGTCCGTCGCCATTCTCGGTAGCCTGATCATTTGGCTGATCGTCGCGGTCATCGTCATCGCGATCGTGGTCTATTTCGTCAACTGGCTCTACCGGCGCTCGTCGAAGGAAGTGTCCTTCGTGCGCACCGGCCTGTTCGGCGAAAAAGTGGTCATCAACGCCGGCGCCTTCGTATTTCCGTTCATTCACGAGGTCACGCCGGTCAACATGAACGTCCTGCGCATGCAGGTCGTGCGCAACCGCGAGAACGCACTGATCACCAAGGACCGCATGCGCGTCGACATCGAATCGGAGTTCTACGTTCGGGTGCCGCCGACGCGCGAGGCGGTGACCATCGCCGCCGCGACGCTCGGCCGGCGCACCATGAATGTCGGCGAGCTCGATGCGCTGCTGTCCGGCAAGCTCGTCTCCGCCCTGCGCTCGGTCGCCTCCGAGATGACGATGGTGGAAATGCACGAGCGGCGCGGCGACTACGTCGCCCGGGTCAAGGAATCGGCGCTCGACAGCCTCAAGCAGAACGGCCTCGAGCTGGAATCGGTCGCGATCACCGATCTCGACCAGACCGACCTCGAATTCTTCAATCCGTCGAACCGTTTCGACGCCGAAGGTTTGACCAAGCTGATCGAGGACATCGAGGCGCGGCGCAAGCTGCGCAATGACATCGAGCAGGAATCGATGATCCTGATTCGCACCCGCAACCTCGAAGCCGAGAAGCAGGCGCTGGAGATCGACCGCGAGAGCGAGACCGCGCGGCTCAATCAGGAGCGCGACATCGAAGTGCGCCGCGCCGTGCAGCGCGCCGAGCTTGCCCGCGAGCGCTCGCTGCGCGACACCGAGGCCGAGCAGGCGCAGATCGCGGCCCGCGAAGAGGTCGAGAAGACCCGCATCGGCCATGAGCGCGCCGTCGCCGAAGCGCGCATCGCCTCGGAGCGCGAGATCCGCGAGCGCGAGATCGAGCGCGGCCGCCTGATCGACGAGGCCGAGATCGCCGCCCGCGAACGGGTCGAGCGGGCGCGGATCGCCCAGGAAGGCGTCCTCACCGACGCGCGGATCGCCCGCGAGGAAGAAGACCAGCGCCGCGAGAACGAGAAGAGCCGCGCCGTCGAGCAGGCCGAGATCGCCGCCCGCGAGGAGACCGAGAAGGCGCGCATCGCCCAGGAGCTCGCGGTCACCACGGCGCGGATCGCCAAGGACGAGGAGAACCGGCGGCTCGAGATCGAGCGCACCCGCAATCTCGAGCAGGCCGAGATCGCCGCGCGCGAGACCACCGAACGCGCCCGCATCGCCCAGGAGCGCGTCGTCACCGACGAGCGCATCGCCCTCGAAGAGGAAATCCGCCGCCGCGAGATCACGCGCAACCGCGCCGTCGACGAGGAGGAGATCGCGGCCGCCAAGGCGACCGAAACCGCGCGCATCGCCCGCGAGAAGGCGCTCGCCGCCGAGCGCATCGCCTCCGAGCTCGCCACCCGCACGCTCGAAATCGAGCGGATGCGCTCGCTCGAGCAAAGCGACATCGCCGCGCGCGAGGTCACGGCCGCGGCGCGCATCCAGCAGGAAGAGCGCGTCCGCGCGCTCGACATCGCCCGCACCCGCTCGGTCGAGGAGGCGGAGATCGCCGCCCGCGAGGCGGTCGAAGCCTCGCGCATCGCGCAGGAGAAGAAGATCGCGGTCGAACGCATCGGGGCCGAGGAGCTGACCAGGAGCCGCGAGATCGAACGCATCAAGGCGATCGAAGCCGCCGAGATCCTGGCCCGCGATTCGACCGAGACCGCGCGCATCGCGCTCGACAAGAAGATCGCCGCCGACCGCATCGGCGCCGAACGCGAGACCCGCGGGCTCGAGATCGCTCGCAATCAGGCGATCGAAGCCGCCGAGATCACCTCGCGCCAGAGCGTCGAATCGATCCGCATTGTCGAGGATCGCAAGGTCGCCGGCGAACGGATCGCGCGCGAGGAAGAGGTGCGATCGCTGGAGATCGCCCGCAACCGCGCGGTCGATACCGCCGAGATCGCGGCGCGCGAAGCGGTCGAAGTCGACCGCATCGCCCAGGAGAAGCGGGTCGCCGCCGAGCGCATCGCCGCCGATCAGGAGACGCGATCGCGCGAGATCACCCGCGAGCGGGCGATCGAAGACGCCGAGCTCAGGCGGCGCGAAGCCGTTGAGGCGGCGCGCATCGCCGTCGAGCTCACCCTGGAACAGGAGCGTATCCAGTCGTCGCAGACGCGCGACGTGCTCGACGTCGAGCGCCGCAAGGTGGTGGAGATCGCCGAGCAGGATCGCTCGATCGGGGTCGCCGCCAAGCTCGCCGAGCGGGCCGACGCCGATCGCAAGGTGAAGGAAGCCGATATCGTCGCCGCACAACAGGTCGGGCGCACCGACGTGGTGCGCGAGCAGACCCTCGATCTTGCCCGGCTCGAGCGGCAGCGGTCGGTGGAGCAATTCGAGGTCGCCCGCGGCCAGGCGCTGCAGGAAGCGCAAATCGCCGCCCGCGAGGAGGTCGAGCGCGCCCGCATCGCCTCCGAGCGCGGCATCGACGAGGCCCGCATCCTGCGCGACCGCGAACTGCGTCAGCTCGAGATCGCGCGCGAGACCGCGGTCGAGACCGCGCGCATGGAGAGCGCGATCGAAATCCACCGCAAGTCGCGCGAGCAGTCGGCGGCGCAGGCCGACGCCGAGGCCGCGCGCGCCCAGGCGGTCGAGGCCGAGGAGCGGGTCAAGACCGTGCGCGAGAGCGAGGCGGCCCGCCGCCGCCGTGCGGTCGAGGTGCTCATCGCCGAGAAGGAAGCCGAGGAGGTGCGCATCGCCGCCGCCGCCGAACAGGTGCGCGCCGCGGTCGAGGCCGAAGCACAGCGCCTGCTCAACGAGGCGGAGAACGTCCTCTCCGATTCGGCGCGGGCGTCGATCTTCCGCCGCCGGCTCCTCGAGCGCATCGAGGGCATCGTGCGCGAGAGCGTCAAGCCGATGGAGAAGATCGAAGGCATCCGCATCCTTCAGGTCGACGGGCTCAGCGGCGGCGGCGGCCCGAGCGCGCGCA
>JASHXX010000228.1 GCA_030043335.1 Xanthobacteraceae bacterium | reverse complement strand
ATTACACGGCGCGCCGCGCTGGCCGCGGCCCCGAGTTTTTGCAGCGCCCGTCACCTGCATCGCAGCACCGGGGTCAATCATGCGCTCACCGCTCGTCAAGGCGCTGATGCTGGCCGCGCCGGAGATGGCGCCGAAATATGCTAGGCAGGATCGCGTGGACCGGTCAGGGTGTCGCGCAAGCTTTGCGCGCGGGCTCGACCGGCGTCGGCTTGGGGAGGAGACGTCCCGGATGATGGCCGACCTGTTTTCGCTCAAGGGGCGCACCGCGCTCATCACCGGCGGCTCACGCGGCATCGGCAAGATGATTGCGCGCGGCTTCCTCGCCCAGGGCGCGCGCGTTTACGTCGCCGCCCGCAAGGCCGCGCAATGCGATGAGGCGGCGGCGGAGCTCGGCAAGGACGGCGGCACCTGCTTCGCCGTGCCAGCGGACCTGTCGACGGTCGAGGGTGTGCGGGCGCTCGCCGCCGCATTGAGGGCGCGCGAGCGCAAGCTCGACATTCTCGTCAACAATGCCGGCGCCGTCTGGCTCGCGGAGTTCGACGCCTTCCCCGAAAAGGGCTGGGACAAGGTGATGGACCTCAACCTCAAGGCGCCGTTCTTCCTGACCCAGGCGCTCTATCCCGAGCTCAAGGCCGCCGCGAGCCGCGAGCGCCCGGCCAAGGTCATCAACATCGCCTCGATCGACGGCATCTTCGTCAATCCGCTCGAGACCTATTCGTACCACGCCAGCAAAGCGGGCCTCATTCATCTGACCCGGCGCATGGCGGCGAGGTTGATCGCCGACCACATCGTGGTCTCGGCGATCGCGCCGGGCGCGTTTCCCTCCGACATGAACGTTGCCGCCCGCGACAATGCCGATCGGGTCGCAGAGCGCATCCCGGCGAGGCGCATCGGCACCGACGAGGACATGGCGGGTGCTGCGATCTATCTCGCCTCGCGCGCCGGTGACTATGTGGTCGGCGCGACGATGACGGTCGACGGCGGCGTCGCCTATGCGCGAACCGGCTTCTAGAGCATGATCCGGAAAAGTGGGAACCGGTTTTCCGAAAAGATCATGCTCCACTAAAGAGTTAGAGCGACGATCGCTTCAATAAGAAGCGATCGCTAAGCGTTGAAGGATTTGAAGCGAGGCAGGGCGGGCCAATGCAGGGCAGGGCGGCGCTATGAAGCTTGACTACGTGACCATCGAGAAGCGCGGCGGCGTTGCCATCGTGCGCTTCGACCGCAAGGCGAACCTCAACGCCTTCAACGAACAGCTCGTCGTCGAGCTTACGCATGCGGCGCGCAGCTTCTTCGAGGATCTCGAAACTCACGCGGTGGTGCTCGCCGGCGCCGCCAATGGCTTCTCCGCCGGTTTTGATCTCAAGGCCGCCGACAGCTGGCACGGCGAGAGCGACGATCTCAAGCGTCGCTACCGTGCCTATGCCGGCGTGCGGCTGTGCAAGGCCTGGGAGGCGCTGCCGCAGATCACGATCGCGGCGATCGAGCGGCTCGCGGTCGGCGCCGGCGTCGCCATCGCGCTGGCCTGCGATTGGCGCGTGCTCGGCCGCGGCGCCTATCTCTACGTCCCGGAGGCCAAGATCGGCCTGAACCTGCAATGGGGCGCGCTGCCGCGGCTCATCGCCCTGGTCGGTCCGGCGCGGGCGAAGCGCATCACCATCCTGTGCGAGAAGATGCCGGCAGCGACGGCGGTCAAATGGGGGCTGGTCGATGAACTCGCCGACGACGGCCGCACGGTCGAGACGGCGCTTAAGCTCGCCGAGACCGTCGCATCGATGCCGCAGCCGACGGTGCGCATGATCAAGGAGGCGGTCAATGCCACCGCGAATGCGCTTCACGCCGCGACCGCCTTCGCCGACGCCGATCAGAGCCAGCTCACGACGAGCTTTCGCTCGGGCAAGGCGGCGCGCGAGGCGTTTCGCAGGAAATAGGCCGACGGCAACGAACGCCAAGCTTGGGACGGATGCCGATCGGGAGGATCGGTCAGCAGAAAATCAAGGCGCCTTTCACCACAACGGATGGGCGCTGGTCCCGTCATAGGTGAAGCCGAAGGTGAGGATGATCTCGTCCATCCACATCGATTGCTGCAAGGTGCCCTCGAAAGCCGGCAGGTTCCAGAAGCCCGAATAGGCGACCTTGTTGGTCAGCTCGAGATAAAACGGCTTGAAGAACGTGTAGCGCAGGCCGATTTCGGCGCCGGCGGTCCAGCCGTTGAACTGCCACCAGCCGGTGCTGGTGCCGATCAGATTGCCGAATGATTTGGTGCCGACATTGTTCGGGTTGCCGAGAATGATATCGGAGGTGTGCGGCAGCATGATGCCAAGGCCGGCCTTGCCGATGGCGGCGAGGCTGTTGGTCTCGTTGGTCTTGCCGTACAGCGGGTAGCGATAGACCCCATCGAGCATGAAGTGATTGGCGCCGTTGTGCAGCTGTTCGTTGAAGAAGACATTGTCGAGGGTGCGGGGCCCGTTGACCGGCATGCCGGCGATTATTCCGGTCACCTGCGCGGTCTGGCCGATATCGGTGATGAATTTGGAGTGATCAAGGCTGAGTTCGACGCCCCAGTTCTCGGTGATAAAGCGGCCGATGCGGACGTTGAATTGCGGCGCTTCGCCGGCGCCGGTCGGAGCGTCGTGGCCCTGGACATTGTGGATGATGAAGTTGTTGCCCAGCGCCGGCTGCGAGACGTGGATGTCCGGGTTGGTCCAGAACTCCTTGTCGGAGCCGAACTCGAAATACCATTCGCCGTTGGTGAAGAAGCTCCACCACGGCCGGTCGGGAACGAAGGCCGGCGCCTTGGCCGGCGGCAGCTGCGCCTGCGGCGCCGGCAGGTCGGCGGCCCGGGCGGGCTCAATCGCCCCGCCCGCAAGCATGGCCAAAAGGCCGGCTACGACCGACCAACGCCGCTGACCCATCCCGTGAGGCCCCAACCCCTGCACCCCCGTGAATGGTAACGATTTTCTCGATTGCCACAAGTGACCTAACACCCGGTTTAAGATTTGAGCGCGAAGCGCACGCCGCAGAATTCGACGCCCGTTTCCGCGACCGGGTAGCCCCGCTGCGCCGCGCGTTGCTCGATCCCGCGGCGGTCGGCGACCTCGATCGTAAGCGTGCGCAAGGTCTCGCGCGGACCCTTGCCGCGCGCAAAGCGGACCGCCGTCATATCGACGGCGATACGGCCGCCGCCTTCGCCGTCGGGCACGAACGGCTTCTCGATGATGGCGGACCAGTGCCAGCCGATGCCGGCGGGATCGGGGCTCTCGACCACGATCTCGGCGAGGCGCCTGGTAACGTCGGTCTTGATCGCCTTGGTCCAGCCGATGCCGCCGGCCGGCCCGTAAGGACCGCGCAGATCGTCCTCGCCCTCGGTGCGGTCGAACTCGATCATCGCTGCGCGGCAGTCGCGCGGATGAAGCTGCACCGCGTGAAAGCCCGCGTGGTCGATGGTGTGCGCGGTGCGCACGCCAAGCCCATTGGCATGCCGGCCGCGCCGGTCCGGATCGCTGCAATTGAAGATCGCCATGTAGCCGCCGATGCCGCCGGAGCGCTCGAGGAAGCGGCCGGCCGCGGTGTCGGCCTCGACCGGAGAGACCACCTCGATGAAGGCGAGCCCGAACGGAAACAGCGCGTTTTCGAGGCCGTAGCGGCGCACATGCGGGTCCTGATAGGCGAGCTTGATCCCGAAGATCGCCTGCATGTCGGCGATGACGCGGGGAAGATCGTTCGCCACCAGGCAGATCTGCCGCAGCCGCAGATAGTCCGACATCGCAGCGTCCCCGTATCAGCGTCCCCGCGTCAGCGCCCCTTGAACACCGGCTGGCGCTTCTCGACGAACGCGGCCGCCGCCTCGCGGTGATCCTCGGTCGTCAGCGCGCGCACATGGTTCGCCGCTTCGTTGTCGAAGCAGGCTTCGAGCGGCGCATATTCGGCCAGATTGAGATTATGCTTGATCGAGCCCAGCGTGAGCCGCGGCCCGCGGGCAAGCGCCATGGCGTAGTTCTTGGCGGCGTCCTGAAACCCGGCATCGTCGAACACGCGGGTGACGAGCCCGAGCTGCAGCGCTTCCTCGGCAGACAGAATCGGCGAGGTCAGATAGAGCTCGCGCGCCTTGGCGCTGCCGAGGAGCTTGGTGAGAAAATAGGTGCCGCCGAAATCGCCGGATAGCGCCACCTTGACGAAGGCGGTGGTGAGCTTGGCCGAGCGGTTGGCGAGGCGAAGGTCGCAGGCGAGCGCGAGCGACAAGCCGGCGCCGGCGGCGGCGCCTTCGATCGCGGCGATCGTCGGCTTGCGCATCTCGTGTAGGAGCCGCGCCGCCTCCATTCTGCGGCGCAGGTCCGCGGTGCGGTCGTCGACGGCGATCGGCGCGGCATCGCGCGCCGCCATCGCCTTGACGTCGCCGCCGACGCAGAAGGTGCCGCCGGCGCCCGCCAGCATCACCACGGTCACCGCCGGATTCGACGCGGCGCGCCACGCAGCCTCGACGAGGGCGTCGAGCATTTCCGCGTTGAGCGCGTTGCGCCGCTCCGGACGATTGAGCGTGAGCGTAAGGAGCCCGTCTTCCAGCGTCTCGATCAGGACATCGCTCATGGCGCAATCTCTCCCTGGCGCGTCGCCGCGGCGCTTGTGCGTGGCGGCGTCGTCTTGGACCAGATCGGGCCGATGTGCAATATTCGCCGCGAGCGCGCGGCCGCCGAAGCCGCCGGCGGGCATCAAGACTTAACGGCGCGGGAGGAACGCATGGCCTACACCGACATTCTCTACGGCGTCGATAATCACGTCGCCACCATCACGCTGAACCGGCCGGACAAGCTCAACGCCTGGACTGCGGAGATGGACGCCGACGTGCGCCACGCGATCGACGCGGCGGCGGCCGACGACAAGGTGCGCGCGATCGTCATCACCGGCGCCGGGCGCGGCTTCTGCGCCGGCGCCGACATGTCGCGCCTGAGCAAAATCTCGAGCGGCGGCAGCCCCGGCAATGTCGTGCAGATCGCGCGCAAGCCGGACAATTTCGATCAGAAATTCAGCTATTTCCTCGCCGTGCCGAAACCGATCTTCGCCGCGATCAACGGCCCGATTGCCGGCATCGCGGTCTGCTTCACCCTGTTCTGCGATTTCCGCTACATGGCCGAGGGCGCCAAGCTGACCACGGCGTTCGCCAAGCGCGGGCTGATCGCCGAGCACGGCAGCTCCTGGATGCTGCCGCGGCTCATCGGCCCGATGAACGCGCTCGATCTTCTCTATTCGGCGCGCACCGTCGAGGCCGCCGAGGCCGAGCGCCTCGGCCTGGTACGGCGGCTGCCGGCGGAGAATTTCCTCGCCAACGTCCAGTTGATCGCCCGCGATCTGGTGACGACGTCATCGCCGCGCTCGATCGGCGTGATCAAGCGCCAAGTGTTCCAGTCCTACTTCCAGTCGCTGTCGGAAGCCTGGGCGCTCGCCGACAAGGAGATGGCGGAGTCGTTCCGCTCCGAGGATTTCAAGGAAGGCGTGGCGCATTTCGTCGAGAAGCGCCAGGCGGCGTTCACCGGGCGGTAGAGCATGATCCGGAAAAGTGCAAGCCGGTTTTCCGAAAAGATCATGCTCCGCTAGAGAGTTAGAGCGACGATCGCTTCAATCAGAGGCGATCGCGCTTTAAGTGCAATCGATCCGCGGTCGTGACATCGCCGGGCCGCATTGATGGCGACTAAGGGGCTTTAAAACCGAAATTTTACCGAACTTTGCGCGACTTGATTTAGCGCAAGGTGGCGCGACGATTTTACCCCGACAAACGCCTCGACAACGTGCCTGGAACCACTCTAAAAAGCGGTTCCCCGCCGCGTCAGGGTCAGGGGAGCGGGAACGTCATGGATTACAACGTCTATTTTGCCGACGCGCTGGCGCGGCTGCGCGACGAGCGGCGCTACCGGGTTTTTGCCGATCTCGAGCGCCTCGCCGGCCGCTTCCCGCACGCGCTGTGGCATTCGCCGCAGGGCCCGCGCAACGTCGTGATCTGGTGCTCCAACGACTATCTCGGCATGGGCCAGCATCCCAAGGTGATCGGCGCCATGGTCGAGAC
>JASHXX010000227.1 GCA_030043335.1 Xanthobacteraceae bacterium | reverse complement strand
CACTCCGATCGCATTTGACCTCGCCGACGCGCTGGCAGCGCTGCCGCCAGCGATCGCGGCGATCAAGGCCGAGGCCGAGGACGCCTCATCGCTGGTGCGCTTCACGTTCCAGGCCAAGATCGACCTGCGCACCTTCCAGGACGGCAAGAGCTATGTCGTCGATATCCTCGGCGCCGACGCCAAGCCGGCAGAAGCCGGCCCGGCGGTCGAGAACCAAGGCGCGCCGCTGGAGGCGGCGACCGAAACCGCGCCGGCTGAAAAGCCGATGGGCGAGGGCGCATCGCCAAGCCTCGCGGACGCACTCCTCGCAACCATGGAAAAGCCCGGCGTCGCAGCACCCGGGGCGGTGCCAGCGCCCGGCGTCATGGCGCCTAGCATGGCGGCGGAGCCGCGGCCCGTCGTCGGCAACAGCCCGACGCAAATAGTTCCAGCGCCTGCCGCCGCGCCGGCGGCGAAAATACCGCCGCCACCGGCTGAGGCGGCGAGGATCGAGGCCCCTGCGGCAAAGCCGGGCAAGGCCGAGCCGCCAAAGGTGGAGCCATCAAGGGTCGAGCAGCCAAGGATCGAGCCGCCAAAGGCGGAGCCATCAAGGGCAGAACCGTCAAAGGTCGAGCAACCGCAAGCCAACCCGCCGAAGGCCGAGCCGGCGAAAGTCGAGCCGCCGAAAGCCGAACCGGCGAAAACTGACCCGCCGAAGGCTGAACAGGCGAAAGTCGAGCCGCCGAAAGTCGACCCGTCGAACGCACAGATGGCGAAGGCCGAGCCGCCGAAAGCCGAAGCGGCGAAAACCGATCAGCCAAAGAGCGAGCCGGCGAACGCCGATCAGCCGGCAATGCCCACACAACCCGGCGCGCCGCCGCCGGCTGCCGCCGCTTCCGATGGAGCGGCCGCCGCGGCCGGCACGGCGCGCCAGGGCGAGACCGGCGCCAAGGTCATCGTCGAAATGAGCCGCCAGGGCGCCAACCTCACCGTGTCGTTTCCGTTCCCGGCGCCCACGGCCGCCGCGGTGTTCCAGCGTGCCGACTCGCTGTGGCTGGTGTTCGATGCGAAGGCGGCGATCGAGCTCTCCGCGCTCGATGGCGAAGCGAGCCGCACCATTCGCGGCGCCGAATTCACCCGCGCGCCCGACGCCGACATCGTGCGCATTCGGCTTGACCGCCCCCATCTCGCCAGCGTCGCGACCGACGGTCCGGCGTGGACCGTCACCATCGGCGACAGCGTGCCCGATCCGACCCACGCGCTCGAGATCGAGCGCAACATGATCGGCCCCAATCGCTCGAGTGTGACCGTGCCGTTCCTGGACCCGCACCAGCTGCACCGGATCGACGACGCCGACGTCGGCGACCAGCTGTTCGTCGTCACCGCATTTGCGCCGGCGCGCGGTTTCCTCAACGAGCAGGATTTCGTCGAATTCCGCGCGCTCCCCTCGACCCAGGGCGTCGTGGTCGAGCCGCTCGCCGACGA
This sequence comes from Xanthobacteraceae bacterium, assembly GCA_030043335.1. Lineage (GTDB taxonomy): Bacteria > Pseudomonadota > Alphaproteobacteria > Rhizobiales > Xanthobacteraceae > BOG-931. The sequence goes on along the minus strand of JASHXX010000227.1, from coordinate 1,354 downwards.
CATCAATGTCGAACTCGCTCCCGACAAGGTCGTGGTCAGCCGGCCCGGCGGCCTGACGCTGTCGAGCTCGTTGCAGCGTGTGCTGCGCGGCGGCGGGCTGCGCCCGGTGACGTTCGATTCGCAGCTCTGGGGCCTCGACCAGCAGTCGACCTATACCGAACGGCGGGATTTGCTCATCGCCGCCGCTGCCGCCGCGCCGGCAAGCAAGCGGCTGCCGTCGCGGCTTGACCTCGCGCGCTTCTATATTGCCCGCGCGATGTATCCGGAGGCCAAGGCCGTGCTCGACGTAGCGCTGACGGAAGAACGTCCGGCCGAGGAACAGGTTTCCGCCAACGTGCTGCGCGCCGTCGCCGAGGTGATGATGAACCGGCCCGACGATGCGCTGCGCGACCTCGCCAGCCCCAGCGTCGGCGACCAGCACGACGCGCCGCTATGGCGCGCGATCGCCTATGCGCAGCAGGGCAAATGGGCGCAGGCGCGCGACCGCTTCAAGAATGTCGAAGCCTCGATCGCCACGCTCCCGGTCGAGCTGCAGCGGGTCGCGCTCAAGGGCGAGATGCGCGCGGCGATCGAGGTCGGCGATTTCGGCAGCGTCGCCGATGAGCTCAATGATTTCGAGACCATCGGCGTGCCGCGCGAGATGCAGCCGGGCCTGTCGGTGCTGGTCGGCCGCATGGCCGAAGGCGTGGGCCACAGCGAGGACGCGCTGACCGCCTACCGCAGCGCCGCGGATTCATGGGATCGCCCGGCCGCGGCGCAGGGCCGGCTGCGCGAGACTGCGCTGCGCTATGCGCTTGGTGACCTCAAGCGACAGGAGGTCATCACCGAGCTCGAATCGCTGACCACCGTGTGGCGCGGCGACGAGACTGAGATCGAGGCGCTCAAGATCCTGGCGCGGCTCTATACCGAAGAGGGCCGCTATCGCGACGCCTTCTACGTCATGCGCAGCGCCATGTCGGTGCGTCCGAACTGGGACATGACGCGGCGCATCCAGGAGGAGGCGGCAGCAACCTTCGAGGCGCTGTTCCTCTCCGGCAAAGGCGATTCGCTGCCGCCGATCGAGGCGCTCGCCCTGTTCTACGATTTTCGCGAGCTCACGCCCGCCGGCCGCCGCGGCGACGAGATGATCAGGCGTCTCGCCGATCGCCTGGTGGCGGTGGATCTGCTCGACCAGGCCGCCGCACTGCTGCAGTACCAGGTCGATCACCGCCTGCAGGGCGCCGCCCGCTCGCAAGTGGCGACTCGTCTTGCCGTCATCTACCTGATGAATCACAAGGCCGATCGGGCCTTGGCGACGCTGCAGGCCTCGCGCACCGCCGAGGTCGCGACCGAGCTGCGCAACCAGCGCTTGCTA
>JASHXX010000226.1 GCA_030043335.1 Xanthobacteraceae bacterium | reverse complement strand
CAACGAACACTTCGATAGTGTTCGAATCGCGGTCGAAATCTTGATCGTAGAGATGCTCGACAAGCTCGGTCCGCGACACCACGCGGCCGGTATGGTGCATCAGATAGGAGAGCAGCCGGTATTCATGCGAGGTGAGCTTGACCGGATTGCCCTCGACGGCGACGCGGCCGGTGCGGGTATCGAGCCGCACCGGCCCGCAGGTGAATTCGCTCTTGGCATGACCGGCGGAGCGGCGCAGCAGGGCGCGCACCCGCGCCAGCACCTCTTCCAGATGAAACGGCTTGGCGACGTAATCGTCGGCCCCGGCGTCGAAGCCCTGCACCTTGTCGCTCCAGCGGTCGCGCGCGGTCAGGATCAGCACCGGCATCGCGCGGCCGGCGCGGCGCCAAGCCTCCAACACCGAGATTCCGTCCATCTTCGGCAGACCAATATCGAGAATGACGGCGTCGTAGGGCTCGCTTTCGCCAAGGTAATGACCTTCCTCGCCGTCGAAGGCGCGGTCGACCACGTAGCCGGCGTCGGTCAGCGCGGTCGCGAGCTGGCGATTGAGATCGGGATCATCCTCGACAACGAGAAGGCGCAAGGCAAACTCCGCTTAACGGCCACTGACCAGCGTGCCCTTGGCGGCATCAACGGTGAGCCGCACCACTTTGCCATCGTGGGCGAGCACGGTCAGGAGATAGACCAAGCCCTCGGGGCGGCGGCAAAGTCGCGCCCGCACCAAGGTCCCGGAAACGTGACTGCGCACTGCGTGCATGGCGGCGGCAAGACGAAGGACGGAGCCGCTGTCGACCAGCACGCGGCGCTCTTTTTGGCTAAGGCAACCATGCGTCAGCTCGATCGCGTGGGCGGGATGCGCAGCCTCCTCCGCCCAAGCCGGCGCGAGGGCGCCGGCCAGAGTCAGCAACCCGGCGGCGGCAATGCGTCCGGCGTTACCCATGCAAGCTTCCTTCGGCCTTCCTTGGGCGCTCCCGAGTGAACCAAGGCTGAACGGCTGGTTGTGGTCCCTCCAGCCCAATCAACCCATTGCCGTTAATCCCGTTTCTGCCCTTCCTGGCCCCGAGGTATAGACGCGATCGTCCGGCAACAAGTCCGCCACGGCCGGACCAGGCCCCCGGGCACAAGGAGCCGGGCTGAGCTCACAATCGCCGTCCAGCAGATTGGGCTAACCGACGGGATTAAATGCACCGACTGCGCACCCTCGCCGCCGCGCTCGCCTGCCTCCCGATCGCCCCGGCACTCGCGATTGTCGGCGGCGCCCCGCCGGCGCCGGCAAGCCTGACCCGATCCGTCGTCATGGTCGTCGGCTCGTACGGCACCCTGTGCACGGCAAGCCTGATCGCGCGCGATCTCTTGCTGACTGCGGCGCATTGCGCCCAACCGGTCGCTCAGTACCAATTCGTCGATACTGCAAGCGGGCGCGATCTGGTGTTGAAGGAGGTTGCGCGCGGCGGGCGACATCCGCAATTCGAGCTGAAAAGGCTGTTCGCCCATCTCCCGACGGCCGACCTGGCGCTGCTCAAGCTTGCCCGCCCTCTCGCCCCGCCATTCTCGCCGTTGCAGCTCGACACGCGGGCGATGCCGGTCGGTTCCGGTGAACTCCTCACGGTCGCGGGCTACGGCGTCGCAGTGCGGGGCAAGAGCGATAGCGGCGGCGTGCTGCGAGCGGCGACGCTCGTTGTCGCAGGCGGGACCCGACCCTTTGCAAATCCGGCTTGTTGATCCGCGCAGCCGGGGCAGCCGCGCCGGCCTCGGCGCCTGGACCAGCGATTCCGGGGCGCCCACCTTGCGCGACGGCGATAATGGCCTCGCGGTTGTCGGCCTCGTCAGCTGGTCGACCGGCCCGAACATGGCCCGAGGCTGCGGCGGCGTGACTGGCGTCACCGCGCTTGCGCACTATCGCGATTGGATCGTGGAGACGGCCGGCAGCGTGGGGTCTGTGCTCGCACCGCCTCCATAGCCGCGCTCAGCGCCGCCGCGCCCGCTTGGGCAGCTTGAGCGGCCAACTTACGATGTAGTCCTCGAGCACGTCATCGGAAACATCCTTTTCGCTGGCGCGCACGCGGCCGCGAACCGATACGCCTGCGGCGTGCACGCTGTCCGGATCGCCGGAGACAAGCGGATGCCACCAATAGAGGTCCTTCCCTTCCCCGAGCAGGACGTAGGCGCAGGAGGGCGGCAGCCAGGTGATGGTTTTCAAGTTCTCCGGCGTGAGCTGCACGCAGTCATCGACCTTTTCCAACCGGTGCCCGTAGTCGCGGCAGCGGCAGGTCCTGCCGTCCAATAGGCGGCAGCCGACGTCGGTATAGTAAGTGCGGTCGGTGCCCTCCTCTTCGAGCTTGTTGAGGCAGCAGCGGCCGCATCCGTCGCACAGGCTTTCCCATTCCGAATCGGTCATTTCCTCCAACGACTTGCGTCGCCAGAACGGGACCAATTCGGGACTGTCACTGGCTGCCATCTCGTTTACCGCTTGCGGAGGGGACCGGCACCGTCAGCCTGACCGGCAGGGCCTCGAAGCAACATGATGCAGGCATCTTAAATCATATGCCCTATTTACCCCCAATTTCCATTCACCCTGTGCTTGCGGTGTCATTGGCCGGGCCCATCGCGTCGGCTAAATCTTGCCGCGTCCGCCTCTCGGCGGACCAAGAACCAAACGTCCGAAGCCGCGCTCGGAGACCGAACTTTGACGGACCTGTTTCCCGATTCGGGCGACGACTGGCGGCTCAAGCTCAGGCGGCTCGCGCTCGACATCGACGCGCGGATCGATTCCGCCGTGTTCGGCAGCATCAAATGGACGCGCGAGCTGTACGAGCGCTTCACCGCGGTCATGGACCGTTGCCACATCGCCGGCTGGCGGCGTTGGCTCCTTATCGAGCCGCTGTCGGAAGGAATGACGCTTGGCACCGGCGGCCTCCTGCTCATGCTGGCGCTCGCCATCCCCGCGTTCCGCGAGACCTCGGACGAGGACTGGCTCAAGAAATCCGACCTCGCCGTCTCGTTCCTCGATCGCTACGGCAACGAGGTCGGCAATCGAGGCATCAAGCACAATGATTCCGTGCCGCTCGAGGATATGCCCGATCACCTCATCAAGGCGGTGCTGGCCACCGAGGATCGGCGCTTCTTCGAGCATTTCGGCATCGATTTCTACGGCACCTTCCGCGCGCTGATGACCAACGCCAAGGCCGGCGGCGTGGTCCAGGGCGGCTCGACCATCACCCAGCAGCTTGCCAAAAACCTGTTCCTGTCGAACGAGCGCACGCTCGAGCGCAAGATCAACGAGGCCTTTCTCGCCGTCTGGCTGGAGACCCGGCTCTCGAAGAACGAGATCCTCAAGCTCTATCTCGACCGCGCCTATCTCGGCGGCGGCGCCTTCGGCGTCGACGCCGCGGCGCAGTACTATTTCGGCAAATCGGTGCGCGACGTGACGCTGCCCGAGGCGGCGATGCTCGCCGGCCTGTTCAAGGCGCCCTCCAAGTTCTCGCCGCTCGTCAACCTGCCGGCCGCCCGCGCCCGCGCCAATGTCGTGCTCGACAATCTCGTTGACAACGGGTTCATGACCGAGGGGCAGGTGTACGGCGCGCGGCGCAATCCGGCGACGCCGATCGACCGCCGCGAGGAAGACGCGCCCAATTATTACCTCGACTGGGCCTTCGACGAGATGCGAAAGCTCGTCGACACGTTCCCGAAATCGGTCACCGAGCGCTTCTTCGTCGTGCGCACCGCGCTCGACGTCAATCTGCAGCGCTATGCCGAGCGCGCGATCGAATCGGCGCTGCGCCAGTACGGCCACGATTACGGCGCGAGCCAGTCTGCCGGGGTGGTCGCCGACCTCGACGGCGCGGTGCGCGCAATGGTCGGCGGCCGCGACTATGGCGCCAGCCAGTTCAACCGCGCAGTCGACGCCTTGCGCCAGCCCGGCTCGTCGTTCAAGCCCTACGTCTACGCAACGGCGCTCGCCAACGGCTTCAAGCCGACATCCGTGGTCGTCGATTCCCCGGTGTGCATCGGCAACTGGTGCCCGCACAACTACTCCGGCGGCTATTCCGGGTCGCTGACGCTCACTCAGGCGATCACCAACTCGATCAACGTCATTCCGGTCAAGCTGTCGATCGCGCTCGGCGACGGCAATCCCAAGCTCGGCCGCGCCAAGATCATCCAGACCGCGCGCAATTTCGGGATTTGGACGCCGCTCCCCGATACGCCGTCGCTGCCGATCGGCGCCGACGAGGTGAATGTGCTCGAGCACGCGGTCGCCTACGCCACCTTCCCCAATCTCGGCAAGGCGGTTACGCCGCACGCCGCGCTCGAGGTGCGCACCGGCACCGGCGAGCTGGTGTGGCGTTTCGACCGCGACGGCAAGCAGCCGCAGCAGGTGATCAGTCCGCAGGTCGCGCTGGAAATGATCGGGATGAT
>JASHXX010000225.1 GCA_030043335.1 Xanthobacteraceae bacterium | reverse complement strand
TTGGCATTTCCACGCTGTGAGAACGTGGAAGACTGGGCTTAGCAACGATGAGCTGGCTGGGAATGCGCCGTGGGGGACTCCCGGCGCTTCTCACCAGATTTGAGGGAAAAGATCGCCGCCCGGTGGGGCGCATAAGCTCGCTCATCACTCCGGGCCTCGCGCTTGCGGTGAGAGGTCCAAATTGGCTGCGGCGCGACTGCGCAAGAGCGAAAGCCAACGAGGTCCGAACAGCGCGATGATAAGTGTTACGTAGGTTCCGCCGCCAAGCAATGCGAGCAAGAGCAACTTCAATTCGTTCTGCAACCCGACAACCGACGGCAGTGCGGCTGTTACGATCGGTCCAGCGTAGAAAAGGACTAGCGCAAGGACGAGCCCGGCCGCCGCGAGCCGCACCAATGACGATTTGAGCGTCGCGTCGGCCGCGATATGGCCGGCGCGCGCCGCCAAATAGAGCACAAGCAGAAAATTGATCCAGGCGCCGATCGAGGTCGCCAGCGCCAGCCCGACCTGCGCCAACGGTCCCATCATCGCAACCTTGAGGACGATGTTGATCGCGGTACCGAACAGCGCCGCCTTCATCGGCGTCAACGTGTCGCCGCGGGCAAGGAACGGCGCAACCACGCTGCGAATGAGGACGAAGGGAACGAGCCCGACGGTGTAGGCCATGAGCGTCAACGCCGCCGCATGCGCATCGTCGGCAGTGAAGCGGCCGCGCTCGAACAGCCCGCGCATGATCACGTCGGGAACCACCAGGAACGCGACGACGCAGGGGATGGCCAATAGCAGCGCGAACTCGATTGCCCGATTTTGCGCCGAGCGGGCGCCGCTCTCATCGCCGGCCGCGATCCGGTGCGTCATCTCCGGCACCAGCACGGTGCCGACCGCGATGCCGATCACGCCGATCGGCAACTGATCGATCCGGTCGGCATAGTAGAGCGCCGACAGTGCGCCGGCGCTGAGGAAGCTCGCGATGATGGTGTCAGCGAACAGCGCGAGCTGCGTGCCGGCCGAGCCGACGGTCGCGGGCACGAGCGCCTTAAAGAAGCGCCGCACGTCGTCGTCGAAGCGCAGCGCGTGAAACGAGGTCATGGCGCCGACGCGCCGGGCGTCGCCGCCGACGAGGAGCGCCTGGAGCACCCCGGAAATCAACACGCCCCAGGCCGCCGCGTGGGCCGCGCCGCCGAAGAACGGCGCCAGCGCCAGCGTCGCCATCATCGACAGATTGAGCAGGATCGGCGCCGCCGCGGCGGCGGCGAAGCGATGCAGCGCATTGAGAATGCCGCCCCAGAGCGTCACCAGGGTGATGAGGAGGAGATAGGGAAACGTGATCCGCGTGAGACTCACAGCGAGCGCGAATTGCTGCGGCTCGCGGGAAAAGCCGGGCGCCAGCAGATCGATCGCTTGCGGCGTGAACACGAGCGCAAGCGCCAGCAAGACCAGCTGTGTCGCCAGCAACAGCGTGAACATGCGGTCGCCGAACAGCTTGGCCGCGTCCTCCCCGCCCTGGGTGCGGATGCGCGCATAGGCCGGAATGAACGCGGCATTGAAGGCGCCCTCGGCAAAGATGGCGCGGAAATGGTTTGGCAGCCGAAACGCGACGAAGAACGCGTCGGCGACCGGTCCGGCGCCGAGGATCGCCGCGAGCATGATGTCGCGGATAAAGCCGGTGAGGCGTGACAGCAGCGTATAGCCGCCGACGGTGAGGATGCGATCGATCATTGCCGCCCTTGGGCGCCCTTCGGCCGCGCCGGCGCCGGTTCTGCGAATCAGCGCGCCAGCGCGCGCCGAACCGCGGCGATGATACGGTCCTGGACCGGCTCGTCGAGATAGCCATGCATCGGCAGGCTGATGACCTCCTCGGCGAGCTGCTCGCTCGCCGGCAGGCCGCCTTCGGCGACCGGAAAGCCTCGATAGGCGGCTTGGCGATTGAGCGGCTTGGCGTAGTAAATGCCGGTTGGGATACCCTGCGCCTTGAGCGCCGCCGCGAGCGCGTCGCGCCGCCCCGGCGCGAGCCGGATGGTGTACTGCGCCCAGACCGAATTCGACTCGTTGCCAACGCGCGGCACGGTCGCGACGTCAGCGAGGCCGGCGGCATAGCGGGCCGCCGCGCGGCCGCGCGCGAGGATCTCTTCGGGAAAGATTTTCAGCTTCTCCAGCAGGATCGCCGCCTGAATGGTGTCGAGCCGCCCAGTGAGGCCGATCTCGACCGCGTCGTATTTGTCGCTGCCCTCGCCGTGCACGCGCAGCCGCTTGAGGCGCGCGGCGAGATCATCGTCGTCGGTGAAGATCGCGCCGCCGTCACCGTAGCAGCCAAGCGGCTTGGCGGGAAAGAAGCTCGTCGCCGTCGCGGCGGCAAGCGCACCGAGGTTGCGGCCCTTGTAGACCGCGCCGAAAGCTTGCGCGGCATCGTCGAGCACGCTGAGGCCGTGGGCGGCCGCGACCGCGGCGATGCCGTCATGGTCGGCGGGCAAGCCGAACAGGTCGACAGGAATGACGGCACACGGCTTGAGGCCAAGTTTTTTTGCGGCCGTCACCGCGCGCTCGCAGCTTGCCGGGTCGAGATTGAACGTGTCCGCTTGCACATCGGCCAGGACCGGCGTCGCGCCGCATAGCGCCACCACCTCGGCGGTGGCGCAGAACGTAAACGCCGGGCAGATGACCGCATCGCCGGGCCCGATTCCCCATGCCATCAGCACCAGGCGAAGCGCATCGGTTCCGCTCGAGCAGGCGATCGCGTGGCGTGCGCCGCAGAAGGCAGCGAGCTCGGCCTCGAGCGCGCGCACTTCCGGTCCCTGGATGAACTGGCAGTGCGCCAACACCCGCGCGATCGCCTCATCGATGGCGTGGCCGAGACGGCGGCGTTGGGCAGCGACGTCGATGAACGGGATCGCCCTGTCGTCAAGGCGGGCGTGTTGATTCATAGTCTTAGCCCGAGTTCATCTTAGCCCGAGTTCGCAAGCGCGCCGACGCTTCAGCCGACCACCCGTCGCGGCCCCTTGCGTTGCGGCGCGCTCGATTGCGCGGTGCGCGCGGCGAGGCAGCGCATCGCGATCTCGAGGCTCGCGACCCCCTCCTCGCCGGTCACCGCCGGCATCTCGCCGCGGCGAACGGCGTTAACGAAGGCGACGAGTTCGGCGCGCAGCGGCTCGGCATAGCCGACCGACAGGTGCCGCATCGAATAGCTGCCGTCGGTCTGAAAGCCGAAACACTCGGTGACCTGCAACGTCAGCAGGTCGGCGATGAGATACTTGTCGCGGGTGGCGATGTGGATGTTGCGCGCCTTGAAGGGGGTGAGCCAGTTGGTGTTGATGTGGGCGAGCACGCCGGAGGCGGTGCGGAACTGCAACAGCGCGATGTCCTCGCGCTCGGCCACGGCGCTCGACAATTGCGGCTGGATTTCCACGATCTCCGAATCGGTGAACCAGCGGACCAGGTCGATATCGTGCACCGCAAGATCGATGACGACACCGACATTCGACATCCGCGGCGGGAACGGGCCGACGCGGGTGATGGCAATCGAGAGGATGTCCTGGTCCTGGATCCACCGCTTGATCGATTCGACCGCCGGATTGAAGCGCTCGACGTGACCGATCATGAGCGTGACGCCGGCGCGGCCGGCGGCGGCGACGATGGCGCGCCCCTCGGCGACGTTCGAGGCGATCGGTTTCTCGACCAGGAGGTTGACGCCACGGGCGATACATTCGAGCGCCAGCGCGTGGTGCAGGTGCGTCGGCGCTGCAATAGTGACGGCATCGACGCCGCTGCGGAGCAATTCGTCCATGTCGTCGAACGCTGGGCAGCCGATCGCCCTGGCCACGAAGTCCCGCTGCTTGCGGTCCGGGTCGGCGACGCCGACGAGATGCACGCCGGACATTTCCGCCAACACGCGCGCATGGTTGCTGCCCATGACGCCAACGCCGACAACCCCCACTCGCAACACGCTACCCGCACCAACCCCGACAGCCTCACCCATGATCGACTGGGCTCCCCTTGCCTCTCCGCCCGAACCACTCCCTAGCACGGTCCGGGCTTACTTGCGACCCAATCCGGGGCGCAATCCAAACACGTTTTGCTTCCAAGGGTTACGGTCGCGAGCTTGATTGGAATATCCGCACTCGACCCATTCCCGGGCAAACAGCCGCGCAAAGACGCGGCGCGGAAAAGCGAATCGGGGGCCCATGATTCGGCGGCGCCGCTCGCCATAACTAGCCATAAGATGTCGCCATAACATTTCGGCATAAAACGCTGAGGACTATTTGCGATGAATCAGACGATGCGACTGCCCGCCTTTCTCCTTGCACTATGCGTTGGCGCGGCAGGCGCCCTTGGCGGAACACCCCCAGCCCTCGCCGGCGATGAGGAGGCGGCCTACGGGCCGCAGTTGGAAGGCTTCGAATATCCCTGGCCGGTGGCGCATTTCTCTTTCACGTCGCAGGGCGAGGCGCTCGAGATGGCGTATATGGACGTGAAGCCCGCAACACCAAACGGCAAGGTCGCGGTGCTGTTGCACGGCAAGAATTTCTGTGCTGCGACCTGGCAGGACACGATCGCGGCCTTGAGCGCCGCCGGCTACCGGGTGATCGCCGTTGATCAGATCGGGTTTTGCAAATCGACCAAGCCGGCGCACTACCAGTACAGTTTTCAACAGCTCGCCGGCAACACCCGGGCGTTGCTTGTTTCGCTCGGCGTCGGCCGCGTGACGGTCATCGGCCACTCGACCGGCGGCATGCTCGGGATGCGCTACGCCTTGATGTATCCCGACGAGGTGGACGAGCTCGTGCTCGTCAATCCGATCGGGCTCGAGGATTGGAAGGCGAAGGGCGTGCCCTGGCAAAGCGTCGATGCCTGGTACCGGCAGGACCTGAAAACCACGGCCGAAAGCATCCGCAATTATGAGCGCGCGACCTACTATGTCGGCTCCTGGGATGAGCGCTACGAGCGCTGGGTACAGATGCTGGCCGGGCTATATCGCGGCCCCGGGCGCGACGTCGTCGCGTGGAATTCGGCGCTCCTCTACGACATGATTTACACGCAGCCGGTGTTCTATGAGTTCGAAGCGATCGAGGTGCCGGTGCTGCTGATGGTCGGCGACAAGGACACGACCGCGCTCGGCAAGAACCTGGCGCCGCCTGCGGTCGCGGCGACGTTGGGCAACTATCCGGCGCTGGGCGAGGCTGCAGTGAGCCGCTTCCCACGCGCCCGGCTGGTCGAATTTCCCGATCTGGGACACTCGCCCCAGATCCAGGCACCCGATATCTTTCACAAAGCGCTGCTTGACGGCATGCGCGGCCTTGCAGCCGACGGAGGCAAAAAGCCCTAGGACGACGCGGGCTGCTGTTTGATTTCGAGTGGCGACATTTGATTTAAATTGATTTCGGTGGAACCAATTTTTCAAAGCTATGTTAAATAGTATACCTCTGAGGCGACCCTGACGCTAGTCGACATCATGCGAAACAGCAAAAGCGAACACGCTAGAATTTCGGCCGCGGTGCATCTGATGGAGCGAGGGCACGGCAAAGTTCCACAAGGATCTTGGGCCCGTCCCGAAGAGCGTACCAAGTTCATATATGAATCGATGGAAGAACTCAGGCAGGACCTACTGAGGCGCGGTCTCCCGATGCGCCGCCGCCTAATGCCCTTCATTTTAGACATTCTGCGCGAGAACGATGCCGCAGAGCGCGAAAAAGGCCAGAATTCCCAAAGGGCACAACCGGCGCCGGGCTCCGAGGAGCAATGGGGAAGCGATGAAGAAGATACCTAAAACGACGGACGCATGCACCTGGCCAGGCTTGCCCTCGGCGCTCCGCCACCGTACGCCCTGGTAGCCTCAGTCAAATCCTAGTACACGCAAAAGGTCTGACAATGGTAGCGGCCAAAGATGCACGCTCTCGCCGCCAAGCGGCGTGTCTTGCTTCGGCTAATTCGTCGAACGATGGCCGGGATGATTTAGCGCCGAAAGGACTTCGGTCACCGGTGTGCTGACAAACTCGACGGCATCAGCCGCGGTGAGCAGTGCCCACGCCAAGTCGCGCGCCTTATCAATCGTAAGCGTAACCTCCTCGAGCTCGGCCACCGAATCGTAAATTGGATTTTCAACCCGTAGGATGACAACTGCCTGTTCAGCAGAGATCCCATCGGTATTGATCGACACTGCGTCGCCGTCATCAGCCTGGACTGTAATTCGCATGTGATATCCCCCTGCTCCCGGGAGTTATAGCCTGCTTCATTTGCGGTCCGCTGAAGGAGTTCCAGCAATTTTTATTCGATTGTCCGGTTTGCACTGCTTGCTACGCGGGCGCGACTGCAAGCAAGCGCGGCGTCAAGCGTAGTGAATGATCCGTTTACAAAAGCGGTCGGCGACTTCGAGTGGCAAAACATTTTACCGAAAACAAATCAATCCGCGGCAAAATCGTCGCCGAGCTCTGGAACCGACGTACGCCCGTCGTAACTACTCATCTTGCCGGGGCTGAGGACCGCACGCATGAGCGCTCGGCAAACAGGTACCGCCACCGCGAGCCCAACGGCAAAAAAGGCGCACCCGCGATCGGCCAAGCGCTCCAAGCGCTGGTATGCCCTGGCCATTGTCGCCGTCGCTTGCGCCGCGATTATCTATCTGGGCATGAATTGGCAGCCCGGGTCAGGCCCGTCGCAGTGGATCGCGGACCGACCAACGCCGGCGCGCGACGCAGACGAATCACGCATCGGCAAGATCGTTGTGCAAACTAATCCGGGTCAGTGCGTTGAGATGAAGTTTGACAATACCGATGGCCGTTTCGTTGATGGCCTCAAGCCGTGCGACAATCAGATCAAATTTGATCAACACGGCCAGCCGATACCGACGGGCACCATTCACCGACTCGATTCGATCAGCCGGTCGTTTTTCGGGCGCTAATTGATTGGCTTCTTTAACTACAAGTGCGATCGGCGTTTGCGTCCAAATTATCCGATCGCTTGAATCGCGGCGCCGGGCTGCATAACCGAAAGCAGCTCAGGCCAACTCCAGACCCTTCATCAACGCCTCGCCAATTCGGCCGCAACTTGCGGCCGTTTCGGCAATCAAAATCTTGTTGGTAGGCGTTGAAAGACTGATCCTACCACCGCAGTTCACGCACTGAATCGCGTCTTTGCGAACCAACACGGTCACGATCTTTTCGGTGTGCTGCCCGCACTTCTGACAGCGGATCCGAAGCAGAGTGAGGTCTGAAGTCGAGAACTTCATGCCGGCCAAGATGATGCCGCGATGGCACGGGTTGGAGCGTAATTGCAAAAAGTTAAACTTTTGGGAAGCGGCAGCTGAATTGACAACTGATGGTTAGGATAGCACGGCTCCCTTATGCGCCTAGTGGAAACTCACTCCCAACGTCGTAGCACCGCGCCACCGCACTTTGCACCTGCGGGATATTTGATTAGGCATCACTAACTCGAACAGTGCGGGGATTCCTAATGACGTCTCCACCACGAGGCATGCGCCGGCCGCTGAAATGTTGCGGATCGTGCATGGAATTTGGTTACCGCTAAGAAGAATCATTCCCGAGCGCAAAATGTTCACACGTGACGCTTTTCGATGTTCTTTCACAATCTTACCTCGAAAAGTCCGCCTTATTAGAAACTTTTTTAGGCGGTTGCGCGCCATCCGTTGCATCGACGCGGCAAACGAACCCCCCTCGCGCGATACGCGTATGCGTTCGCGAGCAGCTGTATCAGAGGTTCGTTAAGACCGCCCTTATGATTTCTTACGAATTCGCTAGGGCAGAACGATCCTGCGACACGTCTGTCGTCGAATGGGACAGCAATCTCGGCTAAGAAAGCTCTCGCCCGCATTCGAACCTAGAGCGTCGGGTGCCATAATTGCGGCTAGCAGGCTGTTGAAAAAGTCGGTTTGAGCATGAACGCATTCGAATCGAGAAGTGAACGAAACCGAATCAAACCGGGAACCTCGTTCACTTTTTCAACAGCCTGCTAGGCGTAACGCCTGAGTTCGCTCATAGCTTCTCAGTGGCCTGGGGTCGATTTCCTTGCGCGAGACAGCAAAGCGCTCCATCACGATCGGCGATTAACGTAAGTTCCGGCCGAGTTTCGGAAAAAAAGAATCAAAAAAAGCCCTCTGGGCACGCGCAAGTGCAGGCCATAAAAAAAGCCCCGGCACAGGGACCAAGGCTTTTAGTTTAGCCGGTGGGCTCAGACAATCTCCCCCGGCCGTCCTGTTTCTAAATAGGAAGTACCTAGCTATCTTTAGATTATTCGTAAAATTGTAAGAAGGGCCACTGAATGTTCGGCCGCGTCCGCTTTGATTGCACTGACCTGTGGATTGGCCTTGGCGAACGCGTCAACCACGGCATCCGCGATGTCGCAGACACCGACGCGGGCACCGTGAAAAATCAGCCGCTCGACAATCGCGAGGCCGATACCGGCAGCGCCCGCTGTCACCAAGACGCGCTGACCGGCAAGGGCCTGCGTGCAATTCCGTCATTTTCCGGTCACTCGGCATGGCCTACCCCGTCTGTTCTACGATCGAGCAATCAGCCGCTGATCGATACCCCGGCTCAAGCATCGCTGAAATCAACCGCCGTCGACTTCGTCGCGTTAGCAATTGTATTCGCAAGGAGGTCCGCAAGGATCCGGCGTAGTGTTTTTGAAATCGGTCGGAGAGATGAAGGCGGCTTCGAT
>JASHXX010000224.1 GCA_030043335.1 Xanthobacteraceae bacterium | reverse complement strand
CGAGAATGACCGACTTCGTCGCTGCGGCGCCGACATAGCCGACGACGATCTCGATATAGGACACCGGCGCCGAGAGTATCTCGTAAATCGTGCCGACGAAGCGCGGAAAATAGATGCCGATCGAGGCGTTGGTGATGCTCTGCGTCAGCAGCATCAGCATCATCAGCCCCGGCACGATGAAGGCGCCGTAGCTCACGCCGTCGATATGGCTGATGCGCGAGCCGATCGCGGCGCCGAACACCACGAAGTAGAGCGAGGTCGAGATCACCGGCGAAACGATGCTCTGCAGCAGCGTGCGGCCGGTGCGCGCCATCTCGAAGCGGTAGATGGCGGCGATGGCATAAAGGTTCATCGCCCGTTCCTCAGCAGGCCGACGAAGATGTCCTCGAGCGAGCTCTGCGTCGTCTGCAGGTCCTTGAACCTGACGCCGGCTTGGCGCAGCTCGTCGAGCAGCGCGGTGATGCCGGTGCGCTCGGCCTTGCGGTCATAGGTGTAGAGGAGCTCCTTGCCGGTCGGGGCCAGGACCAGGTTGAAGGCTGAAAGCGCGGCAGGCACTGCCTCGAGCCGTTCCTGCAGCTCGAGCGTCAACTGCTTCTTGCCGAGCTTGAGCATCAACTCGGCCTTGTCGTCGACCACGATGAGCTCGCCCTTGTTGATGACGCCGACGCGGTCGGCGATCTGCTCGGCTTCCTCGATGTAGTGAGTGGTCAGGATGATGGTGACGCCTGAGGCGCGCAGGGCTCGCACCATGTCCCACATGTCCTTGCGCAATTCGACGTCGACGCCCGCGGTCGGCTCGTCGAGAAAGAGAATGCGCGGCTCGTGAGCCAGCGCCTTGGCGATCATCACCCGGCGCTTCATGCCGCCCGACAGCGTCATGATCTTGCTTTTTTCCCTGTCCCAGAGCGACAAGTCCCTTAGAACTTTCTTGATCAGCGCCGGCGCGGCGGGTTTGCCGAACAGGCCGCGGCTGAACGAGACCGTCGCCCACACCGAGGAGAAGGCGTCGGTCGCCATCTCCTGCGGCACCAGGCCGATGAGCGAACGCGCGGCGCGGTAGTCCTTGATGATGTCGTGGCCTTCGACGGCGACGCTGCCGGTCGACGGATTGACGATGCCGCAGATGATGCTGATCAGCGTCGTCTTGCCGGCGCCGTTCGGGCCGAGCAGCGCGAAGATCTCGCCGCGGTGGATCTCGAGGTTGATGTCCTTAAGTGCCCGAAAGCCGCCGGCATAGGTCTTGTTCAGATGCGAGACCGAGATGGCCGAGCCCGGGCTTGCGCCGTCGGCGCGCGCCGCAGCGGCCGTGACAGGCTGTATCAAACCCAAGGCCGCGCCGCCTTGGCTTTTTGCTCAAAGCTGCCGATCTTCGCGCTCTTGACCATGGTGAGGCCGATGTCGTCGAGGCCGTTGAGCAGGGTGTGCTTGCGGTGCTCGTCGATCTCAAACTTCACCGCGCCGCCGTCGGGGCCGCGGATTTCCTGCCTGGCGAGGTCGACGGTCAGCGTCGCATTGGCGCCGCGCTCGGCGTCGTCGAACAGCTTCTCGAGATCGTGCGGCGAGACCGCGATCGGCAGGATGCCGTTCTTGAAGCAGTTGTTGTAGAAGATGTCGCCGAACGAGGTCGAGATCACGCAGCTGATGCCGAAATCCTTGAGCGCCCAGGGGGCGTGTTCGCGCGAGGAACCGCAGCCGAAATTGTCGTCGGCGATCAGGATCTTCGCCTTGCGGTAGGCCGGCTTGTTGAGCACGAAATCGGGATTCTCGCTGCCGTCGTCGCGATATCGCTTCTCGGCGAACAGGCCTTTGCCGAGCCCGGTGCGCTTGACGGTCTTCAGGTATTGCTTGGGGATGATCATGTCGGTGTCGACATTGATCATCTTGAGCGGCGCCGCGACGCCTTCGAGCACGGTGAACTTTTCCATCCCTTCAACCCGGAAACGGTGTTTTCATATTCAGCAGGAGCTAGATGGCGCGCGGCGCCGCGCCGGTCAAGCCGGGGCTGCTGCCGCTGCGGGTTTTGCAGCCTCTTGCGCCTTATAGTTCGATTCGCGCGTCAGCGTGCAGACCTGAAGTTGATATTCGGTGTAGTATTTCTGCCGCGCCAGTTTTTGCGCCGCGACATGCTCGGGATTAGTCCGCCAGACGCGCAGGCCCTCTTCATTCTCGAACTCGACCACGGTCACGCGCTCGCCATCCTCGGCGACGTAGCCCTTGTGCGAAATATAGCCGGGCATGCTCTGCGCCAGCTCGGTCATGCGACTGACCAGGGCGGCATATTCGTCGCCAAGTCCCGGCTTCAAGCGCGAGCGAAAGACGATAACGATCATGGCGGCGTTCTCTCTTTCAAGTCGCTGGTACTGTAGCAAGCTCGCTCTGCGCAATCGCTGCGATTTCGTTGACCCAGGGCTGCGCCGAACGCAGCCAGATCTGCCGTCTCGGCACCAGGGCGTCTCGTTGGCGCAGGATTCCGACCCGCACATTGTAGGTCGGGCGCACGCCATCGCCCGGCGAGGTCGAATAGATCGGCGAGCCGCATTTCGGGCAAAACGCCTGCACCCGCGGATTGCCGCTTTCGGCCGGGGTTTTCAGATAGGCGGTCGGCTGCCCGCTCATCTTGAAGGTCGCGCCGCGGACCGGGATCGAGACGCGAAACGCCGAGCCGGTGCCGGTCTGGCAATCGGTGCAATGGCAGATCGTGGTTTCGGCCGGGTCGGCCTCGGCTTCGATGGTGATGAAGCCGCAATGGCACGCGCCGTCGATTCTCATGGCACCGTTCCTTTCGCTTCCTCGGCCGCCTCCTCGATGGCATGCATGTCGGCGTCGGAGAGGCCAAAATGATGGCCGATCTCGTGCACCAGGACGTGCTGGACGATGGCGCCCAGCGTGTCGTCGTGCTCGGCCCAGTAGTCGAGAATCGGCCGGCGGTAGAGCCAGATCATGTTCGGCATGCGCACCGGCGCGCTGTCGGAGCGGAACGGCAGCCCGACGCCCTGGAACAGGCCGAGGAGGTCGAATTCGGTCTCCGCCCGCATCTCGTCGAGCACCTCTTCGCTCGGGAAGTCGTCGACCTGGATGACGAGATCGGCGCATAGCTCGCGGAATTTCTGCGGCAGGCGGGCGAAAACTTCGCCGGCGAGAATCTCAAGCTCGGCGAGCGAGGGCGCCTTGCGCGCGCGCCAGGCGAGCGGATCAGGTCCGATATCGGCCATGAATCGGTTGTAGCGTAGATTGACAGGCCAGTCGCGTGCGCACCGCCGGTTCGGGCGACGCGCTGTTGACCGGCCGGCCGCGGTGCGGGAGCTTTTTGGGAAACGACGGGGAGAGGCGCAATGTCGGCCAGATCGCTGATGCTCATCGCGGCTGTTGCGGCGCCGGTGGTCGCCGGCACGGCGCCGTCAGCGATCGCGCAAGCGCCGCCCCCTGCGCAACGCACCGGGGCATCGAGCGCACCAGTGCCGCGCATCGAAATCAACCCGCGACATTTGCTCTATCGGCGCTGCAAGGACTGGTACGTCA
>JASHXX010000027.1 GCA_030043335.1 Xanthobacteraceae bacterium | reverse complement strand
GGCGGGCGAGATCGGCATCGAGCGCCTGGCAATACATCTCGGCGAAGCGCTTGGTCGCGCCGAGCACCGAGACCGGCTCGATCGCCTTGTCGGTCGAGATCATCACCATCGCTGCTGCGCCCGCGGCCGCCGCCGCGTCGGCGACGTTGACCGAGCCGAACACGTTGGTCTTGACCCCCTCTTCCAAGTCCTGCTCGAGGAGCGGCACGTGCTTGAGCGCCGCGGCATGAAAGACGATGTCCGGCTTGAACTCGCTCATCAGCCGGATCAGCCGATTGCGGTCGCGAACGTCGGCGATCCGGCCGGTGATCGCCGGCTGCGACGGCTTGGTGGCGAGAGTCTCCAGGACCGCATGCAGCGCCGGCTCGGAATTTTCGATGATCAGGAGCCGCGCCGCGCCGAAGGTGATCACCCGGTCGCAAATCTCCGCGCCGATCGAGCCGCCGCCGCCGGTGACCACGATCGACCGGCCCTTGAGGAAGCTTTCCAGCCGCGCATAGTCGATCTTCACGCTCGGCCGCAGCAGCAGATCCTCGACATTGACCGGAGCGAGCCGCGGCGCATCGCCGCCGTCCTCGAGCGAGGGCAGGCGCGAAACGGTCAGGCCGAGGCGGCGCGCGTGCATCAGCGCCGCTTCCGGCTTCGCCTCCGGCGCGAACGCCGCCGGCGTGAACACCACGCGCGCGATCGCGCTGCCGCGCTGCGCGCGCTCGTTCACGACGCGATCGAGCGCATCGAAGCCGCCGAGAACCGGGATGCCGCGGATCGCCTGGCCCTGGTCAGCGGCCGACGGCGACAGGATGCCGACCGGCCAGATTTTCTTGACCGCGCCGCTTTCGATCGCCCGCAGTAGCACCTCGGCGTCGGCGGCGCGCCCGAGCACCAGCGTCGGATTGGCCTCGGCCGAGCGCGCTTCCTGCCTGGTGCGGGTATAGCGGTAGTAGCGGTAGGCGATCCGGGGCCCGCCCAGGAAAACCATCTGCAGGATCCAGTAGAGCGCGATGGTGATCTTGCCGAAGAAGAACTGCCCGAGCACGTTCGGCGCCACCAGCACATAGTCGAGCACCAAGAGCGAGACCGCGAGCACCGTCGCGGCGCGGAAAATGTTCATCAGATCGGGCAGCGAGGCAAAGCGCCACTTCGCTTCATAGAGGTGAAACAGGAAGTAGACGAAGCCGGCATAGACGACGAAACCGGGCAGGAAGGTGAACAGCGCATCGCGCCGCTCGACCAATCCGACCGCCTCGAACCGGATATAGAAGCTGGCGACCACGGCCGCCGCGGTAATCAGCAGATCATGCGCGATGATGAGAACTCTGCGCGAGCTGAAATGCAGTCCGAGCATTCTGCGGGCCGTGCTGGCGGAATATCCCACCTATTCCAATATCGGGGTTTTGCCGCCGATGCCACCCCGGCTATTGCCGCCGGCGCGCCCTGTTGCCATGCTCCCTCGCCAACCCGGGCGCGCCGCTTCTCAATGACCTGGTTCGATACCTTGCTGCAGATACTCAAGGGCAATAAGGTCCGCCTCATCGCCCATGTGCCGGACAACGTGCTGACCCCGCTGATCAACGCCGTCGCCGCCGATAATTATTTTGTCTCGGTCGGCGCCACGCGCGAGGACGAGGCCGTCGGAACCGCGACCGGCGCCTATATGGCGGGGCTGCGCAGCGCGGTGCTGATGCAGACCAGCGGCTTTGCCTTGATTGCCAACGCGCTCGCCTCGCTGGTGGTGCCGTACCAGATCCCGGCGATCCTGGTGATCTCGGAGCGCGGCACGCTCGGCGAATTCAACATCGGCCAGACGCTGGTGGCGCGCACCATGCGCCCGACGCTCGATGCGCTCGGCATCGTCCATCACACGCTGACCGATCAATCGACGTTGCGCTTCATCCTCGATTCCTCGATCAAGCAGGCGTTCACGACGCAAACGCCGGTCGCCTTCATCCTGTCGCCGCTGCTGACCGGCGGCAATCCGGCCGCGCACGCGCACCTCATTTGACGAAAGGCGGCGCGGCGTGACCGGCGAAAGAACCACCGTGGCGACGCTCAACCGCACGGCGCTGACCCGGCGGCTGGTCGAGCGGCTCAAGCACGACGAGGCGGTGATCGGCGGCATCGGCAACGCCAATTTCGACCTGATCGCTGCCGGTCACCGGGCGCAGAATTTCTACATGCTCGGCAGCATGGGGCTCGCCTGCCCGATCGCGCTCGGCGTGGCGCTGGCCCAGCCGCAGCGCGGCGTGATTGCGCTCGAGGGCGACGGCTCGATGCTGATGATGCTCGGGTCTCTCGCCACCATCGCCAATATGCGGCCCGCCAACCTCACCATCATCATCTGGGACAACGGCATCTATCAGATCACCGGCAAGCAGGCGACGGCGACGGGCGGCGTGACCGACATCGTCGCGCTGGCGCGCGGCGCCGGCTTTCCCCGCGCCGAATGGGTGCGCGACGAGGCGCATTTCGACATTCTCATCGACCGCCGTTTCGAGGCCGGCGGGCCGGTGCTGCTGGCAGCCAAGATCGACGATAAGCCGGGCAAAGGCCGGCAGGCGCGCGATCCGCCGCTCATTCGCCGGCGCTTCATGGAGGGGCTGGGCGCGAGCCGCGATTGATGCGGCAACCGCGCCGGACTTCCGGTATCGCCGCGCACGTTCATGATGATCGCGGAGAAGCGGCGTTCCGCCTTTCCAGCCCGCGGGATTTTATCCTACGATGCGGTCTAATCGGCCCTTGAGGGCGGCATGAATCGATGTGATTTCATTGGCCTGGTCGGTAGCGCGGCGGTCGCGTCGCCGCTCGCGGCCCGCGCCGAGCAGCCCAACCGACCGCAGGTCGGCTTCATCTCCCCGGGATCGCCCGAGAAGTCGCCCTTTACGGAAGGGTTGCGCCGAGGCCTGGCGGATGCCGGCTACGTCGAGGGCCGCAACGTCGAGATCGAGTACCGCTGGGCCGAGGGCAAATATGACCGACTGCCGAAGCTGGCGGCCGACCTTGTCGCCAAACACCCGGCGGTGATCGTCGCCTCCGGCGGCAGTGTTGGCGTCCTTCCGGTAAGGGCCGAGACTTCGACCATCCCGATCCTGTTCTTTGCCGGCGCCGATCCGGTCGCCGAAGGACTCGTCGCGAGCTTCAATCGGCCGGGCGGCCACATCACCGGCGTCTACCTGATGGTCACCGATCTGGTCGGCAAGCAGCTCGAGATTCTGCACGAAATCATGCCGACCGCGGCGACCGTCGGCGTTCTCGAGAATCTGGCGAGCCCGGGTGCTGAAGCGCGGAAGAAGGTGTTGCACCAGGCTGCGGCCACGCTCGGCGTGAAGCTTGACGTGCTCAGTGCGAGCGTCGATGACGATTTTCCCAAGGTCTTTGCGCATCTTGCCGAGCAAAACATCACGGCTCTCGCTCTTTCGCCCGATCCATATCTCAACGGCCAGCGCGAGCGGATTGCCGCGCTGGCCGCGGCCGGTCGCGTGGCGGTGATTGCTCCGTTCCGTGAGTACGCAGCGGCGGGCGGTCTGATGACCTACGGGCCCGACCTCACCGACGGCTATCGGCTCCTCGGCGATTATGCCGGGCAAATTCTCAAGGGCGCCAACCCCGCGACCTTGCCGGTCCAGCAGTCGACCAAGGTCGAGTTCGTCGTCAACTTGAAGGCCGCCAAGGCGCTCGGGTTGACACTGCCGCTGCCGCTGATCGGCCGCGCCGACGAGGTGATCGAATGATTGCGCTGGCCGATGAGGTGATAGAATGAGCCGCTACGGCACTGGCCTGATCGGATGAGAGCGCTACCGGATCGTCGCAAAGGAGGCATGCGTGGGCCGTTCGACCGCCTGGGCGCGATTGCGCCCGCTTCGGGCGCCTCGATCCTGCGCACCCGGCTGTTCATCAAATATGTCGTGCTGTTCGTCGCCGTGGTCGGGCTGGCGCTCATCGCCAACGGCGCCTTCGACGTTTATTTCTCCTATCAGGAACAGAAGACCTCGCTGGTGCGCATCCAGCGCGAGCAGGCCGAGGCCGCC
>JASHXX010000223.1 GCA_030043335.1 Xanthobacteraceae bacterium | reverse complement strand
AGACTTCCTGAACCTTATGCGCGCAATGCAAAGTAGTGCTGCCGCTCCGGCGCCCGCGAAAGACCCGGCGATGGATACAAGCCTCATATCTGCACTGTTCAGCGCCCAGGTCGGCCAATTGCAGCTCGCTGTTGCCGCGTCGCTGGCGCGGATGGATCCGCAAGCCGGCTCGTCGGTCGCGCAGCTCGTTGACGCCGCGCAGCAAAGCTTCGCGCCGCTCGCCAACGTTCCGGCTGGCTTGGGCACAAATCTCAATATCAGCGTGTGAGATTGCTGTTGTCGTCGGCGAGCGCCGCGCTGACGAGCTTGAGCCCGTCCGGGCTCGCCCAGTCGGCGGGGCCGGCCATTTCGCCGATCTCGCAGCCGGAACGATCGACGATGAGCGTCGTCGGCATGCCGAACGCCTTGCCGGCAAGTTTCAGGTCCTGAAACGCCTTGGCGCTCGGGTCGGAGTAGTAGGCGAGGTGGGTCACGCCGACCTCCTTGAGAAAGGCAAGCGGCTTTCCCGGGTCGCGGGTGTCGATATTGACCGCCACGACCTCGAAATTCGGCCCGCCCAGGTCGGCTTCGAGCGCGTCGAGGGCCGGCATCTCCTTGCGGCAGGGCACGCACCAGGTCGCCCAAAGATTAAGAAGAACGGTGCGGCCGCGCCAATTGCCGAGCGTCTGCGTGCGGCCTTCGGCGTCCTTGAAGGCGAGGTCGGGGACGCGGAACGCGCGGCGGCTCATCGTAAGCGCCGCGACTTCGCCGCGCGCGAGCGGCGCGATCCGGCCCGCGGTCTTAACCGCGCCAGCGCAGGCGGCGCCGTCTGGATTGCCTCGCAGACGGTCAATCCCGTATACCCCCGCCAGCACGGCGAGCATCGCCGCCGCGACGGCGACGGCAGCAAGGCGCAGGCGCGCCAGCCTGCGGCGCGGCATTGCGGAGTGTTCGGTCACTATTTGAGCCTCGGCGGACGCATCATGACCAACAAAATGTGGGGCGGACGCTTCGGCTCGCAGCCCGATCCGATCATGGAGGAGATCAACGCCTCGATCGATTTCGACCGCCACCTTTACCGGCAGGATATCGCCGCGAGCAAGGCTCACGCCGCGATGCTCGGCCAAACCGCCATCATCAGCGCACAGGATGCAAAGCGCATCGCTCACGGTCTAGACACGATCCTGTCAGAGATCGAGGCTGGCACGTTCAGCTTCAAGCGCGCGCTTGAGGACATCCACATGAATGTCGAGAGCCGGCTCGCCGAGTTGATCGGGCCGGCCGCCGGCCGGCTGCACACCGCGCGCTCCCGCAACGATCAGGTCGCGACCGATTTTCGGCTGTGGGTGCGCGACGCGATCGACCGCATCGACACTGCACTCGCGGTCTATCAGCGCGCGCTCGCCGAGAAGGCGCTCGACCATGCGGCAACCGTGATGCCAGGCTTCACGCACCTGCAAACCGCACAGCCGGTGACGTTCGGTCACCACCTCCTGGCCTATGTGGAAATGGCGGCGCGCGACCGCGGCCGCTTCGCCGACGCCCGCGCGCGGCTCAACGAAAGCCCGCTCGGCGCCGCCGCGCTCGCCGGCACGTCGTTTCCGATCGACCGCGCCATGTCCGCGAAGGCGCTCGGCTTTACGCGGCCGATGGCAAACTCGCTCGACGCCGTCGCCGACCGCGATTTCGTGCTGGAGACGTTGTCGGCTTGCGCGATCACCGCGCTGCATTTGTCGCGCTTTGCCGAGGAAATCGTGATCTGGTCCTCGCCGTTTTCCGGCCTAGTCCGGCTGTCGGACAAATTCTCGACCGGCTCCTCGATCATGCCGCAGAAGCGCAATCCCGACGCGGCCGAGCTCGTCCGGGCGAAAGCCGGCCGCATCGTCGGCGCGCTGACCGCGCTCCTTGTGGTGATGAAGGGGCTGCCGCTCGCCTATCAGAAGGACATGCAGGAGGACAAGGAAGGCGCGATTGACGCGCTTTCGACGCTTTCGCTCTCAATCGCGGCCATGACCGGCATGGTGCGCGACCTTGAGCCCGATGTCGCGCGCATGCGGCAGGCGGCGGGCGAGGGCTATGCCACCGCGACCGACCTTGCCGACTGGCTCACCCAGACCCTCAAGCTGCCGTTTCGCGAGGCTCACCACCTGACCGGCCGCCTGGTGGCGAAGGCGGCGGCGGCGGGGCTGGCGCTCGACAAGCTGCCGCTTGCGGCCATGCAGGAGGTCGAGCCGCGTATCACCAAGGCGGTCTTTGGCGTCCTCTCGGTCGAGAATTCGGTGAAGAGCCGCGCCGTCTTCGGCGGCACCGCGCCTAAGAACGTGCGTACGCAAGCCAAACGTTGGTTCAAGCGCCTGCAGAATAAGGCGTAACGCCCTGGCAAGACGTTGCCGACACAATGTCGCCGCGGCGCCCTGATCTGCTATGGTGGGCGTCGTATCGAGCAACCTGGAGCCGTTTTGACCTTGGCTCGCCTCCCGATCCCGCTTGCGCTTGCCGCGGTCGTCGTCGCCGGCCTCGGCGTGTCGGCCTGTGGCCGCGCCGGGCCTCCGGAATTGCCGCCCGGTCCTACGATCCAGGCGGTTCCTTCCGCGACCAACGCGCCGCTCAATACGCCCCCGCCGGGTGTCGCCTCGACCGCGGCCGTGCCGGCCGCCGCCGGCCCGGCGCCGAATGCCGCGGCGACGTCGCAGACCATCGCGGCGAAGACCGGCTTCGATGCCGAAGGCAATCCGGCGGCGACGCCCGGTCAGCCGAAACCGTTTTTGCTCGATCCGCTGCTGGTGCGCTGACCACGGCCGCGCCGCTGCGCTTTTTCGAGATCCGGGTTCCCGTTTTCGCGATCATGCTCTAAACAGCCGCCATGCACCACTTCGCCTATCGCAACGGCGTTCTTTGTGCCGAGGCCGTCGATCTTGCCGCACTCGCGCGCGCGGTCGGCACGCCGTTCTATTGCTATGCGAGCGCGACGCTGGAGCGCCACTACCGGGTGTTCGCCGGCGCCTTCGCCGACGTGGACGCGCTGGTCTGCTACGCGATGAAGGCTAATTCCAATCAGGCCGTGATCGCGACGCTCGCCCGGCTCGGCGCCGGCGCCGACGTAGTCTCGGCCGGCGAGCTTTTGCGCGCCCGGAATGCCGGCGTCCCGCCGGACAAGATCATGTTCTCCGGCGTCGGCAAGACCGAGCATGAGCTCGCGCTTGCGGTTGAGCACGGGATTCTGTGCGTCAACCTCGAATCCGAGACCGAGCTTGAGCGCCTCGCGGCGATCGCTGCCGGCAAAGGCCGCTCGGTCGACATCTCGATCCGCGTCAATCCCGACATCGATCCGAAGACCCACAAGAAGATCGCGACCGGCACCGCCGAGAGCAAATTCGGCATTCCGATCAGCCGCGCCCGCGACGCCTACGCCCGCGCCGCCAGGCTTGAGGACGTGCGCGTTGTCGGCGTCGACATGCATATCGGCAGCCAGATCACCGAGCTCAACCCGTTCGGCGACGCTTTCGCGCTGCTCGCAGACCTCGTCCAGGTGCTGCGCGCGGACGGCCATGCCATCAGCCATGTCGATCTCGGCGGCGGCCTCGGCATTCCCTATCGCGAAGACAACGAGCCGCCGCCAGATCCCGATGCCTACGCCGCCGTGGTCAAGCGCGCGACGCGCGGCCTCGGCTGCCGGCTCATTTTCGAGCCGGGCCGGCTCATCGTCGGCAACGCCGGGATACTCGTGACCCGCGTGCTCTATGTGAAGCGCGGCGAGGCCAAGACCTTCGTCATCGTCGATGCCGGCATGAACGATCTCGTGCGCCCGACACTCTATGAGGCTCACCACGATATCCGTCCGGTGCGCGAGACCGCGATCGGGGCGCCGCGAATCAAAGCCGACGTGGTCGGCCCGGTGTGCGAATCCGGCGATTTTCTCGCGCTCGACCGCACCATGGTCGAGCCGCAGCCCGGCGACCTCCTCGCCATCATGTCGGCGGGCGCCTATGGCGCGGTCCAGGCGGGCACCTACAACACCCGCGCGCTTGTGCCGGAAGTGCTTGTCCGCAATAGCGAATGGGCGCTGGTCCGACCGCGCGTGACGGTCGAGGAGCTGATCGCGCTCGACCGCCTGCCGCCCTGGCTTTGATCTTGCATTAATGCTTTGCCGGCAATGCCGTTGGCGTGGGCGAGGTGCCTTGAACCCGCCCTCATGGTAGCGTGTTGTCATGCTGATTTGCCGTTCGCGGAGAATTTGGTGACGGAAACCTCCTCGACCCAACCTTCCGCTTCGCCTCGGAGCGAGCCGGCTGCGCGGCTGCGGCTCGGCGCGGCGATCCGTCGCGCGCACTGGAGCATTTTGTGGGAGCGGTTGTGGCCGGCGCTGGCGACGTTCGCGACCGCTGTCGGCCTTTTCCTGACGCTGTCATGGCTCGGGCTGTGGCTGTGGCTGCCGCCGCTCGGCCGCGCCGCGGCGATGCTCGCGTTCGTGCTCCTTGCGCTCATTGCGGCAGTCCCGTTCCGCTCGGTGCGCATCCCGCTTGCCGCCGAAACCCTGCGCCGGCTCGACCGCGGCAGCGGCCTTCGCCATCGGCCGGCGACCACGCTCGTCGATGAGCTCGCGGTCACGTCGAAGGATCCCTATTCGCTCGCGCTGTGGAACGCCCATGTCGCGCGCACGCTCGCCGCCGCGCGTGCGTTCAAGGCCGGCTGGCCCGCGCCGCGGCTCGCGCTGCGCGATCCGTATGCGCTGCGCGGCTTCGTCCTGATCGCCTGCATCGCCACCTTCGTCGCCGCCGGCGGCGAGCGTTGGAAGCGCGTCGCCGCGGCCTTCGACTGGCAGGGCGTGGTGCTGCCGGCGAATTTCCGCATCGACGCCTGGGTCACGCCGCCCGCCTACACCGGCAAGCCGCCGGTCATCCTCGCCGGCATTCATCCGGGGGAGCCCGCTCGCGCCGAGGCCGGCCGCACCGACGCTCCGCTTGCCGTTCCGGTCGGCAGCACGCTCGTCGTGCGAGCGACCGGCAAGCTCAGTCTCGATATTTCCGGAAGGGGCGGCGTGACGCCGGCGAAGGAGCCGGCAGCGGTGCCGGCCGGCACGCAGGAATTACGCTTCAAGATCGCTGGCGACGGAACCGCGGCGCTGCGCGGCGTCGGCGACGATCTCGCCTGGTCGTTCGCCGTCATTCCGGACAAGCCGCCGAGCATCGCGCTGGCCAAGGATCCCGAACAGCAGCGGCGCGGCTCGCTCCTCCTCTCCTACCGGGTCGAGGACGATTACGGCGTGATCCAGGCGCTGGCGACATTCGCGCGCAAGGATCAGACGCCGGCCGAGGGCGCGGGGGGGCATCCGCTGTTCGGCGCGCCCGAATTCGCGCTGGTGCTGCCGCAGGCGCGCACCCGCAGCGGCGCCGCCCAGACCATCAAGGATCTGACCAACCATCCCTGGGCCGGCGCCGAAGTGGTGATGACGCTCGTCGCACGCGACGAGGGCGGCAACGAGGGCAGGAGCGAGCCGTTCGCCCTGCGTCTGCCGGAGCGCGTCTTCACCAAGCCGTTGGCGCAGGCGCTGATCGAGCAGCGCCGCAATCTCGCGCTCGACGCCAATGCGCGGCCGCTCGTCATCACCGCGCTCGATGCGCTCGCGACCGCGCCGGAAAAATTCACCCCCGATGCCGGCGTCTATCTCGGGCTGCGCTCGATCTTCTGGTCGCTTGTCCGCGCCAAGAGCGACGACGATTTGCGCGATGTAGTGGCGCGGCTGTGGTCGATGGCGGTCGGGCTCGAGGACGGCGATATCTCCGAGGCCCAGGCGGCGTTGCGCAATGCCGAGGAGGCATTGCGGCAGGCGCTCGATCGCGGCGCCAGCGACCAGGACCTAAAGCAGCTCATGGACCAGCTGCGCGCAGCGATGGATCGCTACATGCAGGCGATGCAGGAGCAGCTGAAGAACAATCAGCAGCTCGCCCGGCCGCTCGACCGCAATTCGCGCGCGGTGCGGCCGCAGGATCTCAAGAGCATGCTCGACCGGCTCGAGAACCTGGCGCGCAACGGCGCCAAGGATGCCGCGCGGCAGCTGCTGCAGGAACTCCAGCAGATGATGGAGAACCTGCAGATGGCGAGCCCGGACATGAACGGCGATGATCTCGGCGACATGATGCCGGAGCTCGACGAGCTCGGTGACATGATCCAGCAGCAGCAGGAGCTGCGCGACCGCACCTTCCAGCAAGGCCAGGATCGGCGCCGGCAGCAGCGCGGCCCGCAGCAGGGTCAGCAAGGCCAGCAGGGCCAGGATCAACAGGGCCAGCAGGGCGGTCAGCAGGGCCAGCGGCCC
>JASHXX010000222.1 GCA_030043335.1 Xanthobacteraceae bacterium | reverse complement strand
GAGTCCCTCAGCCTCGGCTTTCGCGTAGGCTGCGGCTAACCGGCGCGCGCGCTCAACCTCCTCCTGCTTCGGCGTGAACACCTCAAGCGCGATCTGGATCTGGGCCGGATGGATCGCCCATTTGCCGACGCAGCCGAGAATCATGGCGCGGCGGCATTCCTCGCGATAGACCTGAGCATTGCGGAAATTGGCATAGGGTCCGTCGACCGGGTCTATGCCGGCGGCGCGCGCCGCCATGACCATGCGAAATCGCGGGTAGTGCCAGATGTCGCCCGGATAAGGGTCCTCGCCTTCGAAGGAGCGAATATCGATCCCCTGGCTCGCCGAATAATCGCCCATGCCGAAGATGACGCATTCGAGCCGAGAGTGCGCGTTGCAGATCGCCTCGACATTCTGCAGCGCCTGCACCTCCTCGATCAGCACCTCGATGCCGATCGGTCGCTTGAAGCCCATCTTCAGCTCGATCTGGTGAAGCAGCGTGGCCGCGAACTGCACGTCGGCCGCAGATAGCACCTTCGGCACCATGATGGTGTCGAGATGCTCGCCCGCGTTCTCGACGACCGTGATGATGTCCTCATAAGCGTATTTGGTCGTGAGGTCGTTGATCCGAACGCAACGGGTTTTCTTGCCCCAATCGAGTGTCTTCAACGCGGTGACGATCTTTCCTCTGGCCTCCACTTTCGCCGATGGGGCAACGGCGTCCTCGAGATCAAGGAACACGTGGTCGGCGGCCGAAGCCGCCGCCTTCGCCGTCATCTTCTCGCTCGAGCCGGGCACTGAAAGCTGCACGCGTCTCAGCCGAGGTGGTCTTTCGCGCATTTTGACCTCCCTGCCATCGCTCACTTGATCACGCCCGCCGAACGCAATTGGCCAATTGCCGCGGTCGAAAGACCGAGTCCGGCAAGCACCTGATCGGTGTGCTCGCCGAGTAGCGGCGCCCGGCGGCGGATACCGCCCGGGGTCCGGGACATCCGCACTGGCACGCCGGCGACCACGTGTTTACTGCGTGAGCCGGGATGGTCGAGTGCGACCACCATTTCGCGCACCTGAAAGTGCGGATCGGCTGCGATGTCGCTGACGTCGAATACCGGCCCGAACGGCACGCGGCCACCGAGCATCGCCATCAGCTCGCGGCGGGTATGGCGTAGCGTAAAATCGCTGACCGCCGCGTACAGCGCGTCCTGATTGGCGAGCCGGCTCTCCCGCGTCTGGAACCGCGGATCGGCGGCGAATTCCGGCCGGCCCATGAGGCGTGTGAGCTCGGCCCAGAACTCGTCGTTGTGGCAAGCGAGCGCCACGACCCCGTCTTTCGCCGGCACCAGGCCGAAGGGTGCCAGAAACGGATGTCGATTGCCTTCGGGCCGTGGCACCTTTCCTTCATAGCTGAACTGATGAAGAATGCGCTCGCACAACGACAACACGCCATCCGCCATGGCGACATCGACGTACTGGCCGTCGCCCGAGCGCTCGGCGCGCCACAGCGCAGCCATGATGCCGTAAGCCGCCATGATCGCCGGCACGATGTCACCGATGCCGGGGCCGATCTTGGTTGGTGTCTGGGCGTCAGGTCCGGTGATCGCCATGATCCCGCCCATCGCCTGCGCCACGACATCGAAGGCCGGCCAATCGACATAGGGGCTCTTCCCGGTGCGCGGGTCGCCGAAGCCGCGGATCGAAGCATAGACGAGGCGAGGGTTGCGCGCGCTGAGCGTCTCGTAGTCGAGGCCGAGGCGCTCCATCACCCCGGCGCGATAGTTCTCGACCACCACCTGCGCGGTCTCGACCAGCCGGATGAACAGCTCGCGGCCCTGCGGCTGCTTGAGGTCGAGCGCGAGCGAGAGCTTGTTGCGATTGACACTTTGAAAGTAGCCGCCGAACGCCTTAAGCGAGTCGTCGGCCGCGAACGGCCCCATTTCCCGGGTGCCATCGCCGATGAGCGGCTCAATCTTGATCACCTCCGCTCCTTGGTCGCCGAGCATCATCGTACAGAACGGACCGGCTAACATTTGGGTGAGGTCGATAACGCGCAAGCCTTGAAGCGCGCCGGTTGCTGCGGCGTCGTTCATTTATCCACCCAGTGGCTGCGCCGCTTTACGAGCACGCGGCGTTCGCCCTCGAACACGACCTTCTCGTCCTGATTGACGCCCCAATGGCGGAACGTAACGATGCCGGCATCGGCGCGATCCGACGGCCCGATGGCCAGCACTTCACTGAAGGCATAGAGCGTATCGCCGTGGAATACCGGCGCACTGAAGCGGATGTTGTCGAGGCTGAGCTCGGCCAAGGCATTCTCGGCGGTGTCCTGCGCGGCAAGGCCAATGACGAGCGAAAGCGTCACCCCGCCGAACGTAATGCGATGGCCGAAGCGGCTATCTTTCATCACATGTTCATTGAAGTGGCCCTGCGCCGTGTTCATCACCAGGTTGGTAATGAGCACGTTTTCGAGCGCCTCGACCGTCTTGCCGCGCGCGTGGCGCATCACCGTACCGGGCACGAAGTCCTCGAAGTAGTTGTCCCTGCCCGTGAGCTGCTGGGTGGTCATGCGTCCGCCCGGCCCAGCAGGTGGTCGGAAATGATTCTCAACTGAATCTCCGAGGTACCCTCGAAGATCTTGGTGAGCCGCGCATCGCGCCAATAGCGCTCGACTGCGTAGAGCTTGGTGTAGCCGGCGCCGCCATGGATCTGCAGAGCCTCGCTGGTGACGCGCTCGGCCATCTCGCTGGCAAACAGTTTCGCCATCGAGGCTTCCTTGTCGCAGCGCTTTTTCTGATCGATCTGGTCGCAGACGTAGTACATAAGCTGGCGTGCCGCTTCAATTTCGGTTGCCATCTGCGCGAGCTTGAAGCGTATCGCCTGGAACTCGCCGATGGCCCGACCGAACTGCACTCGCTCATGCGCATAGGCGATCGCGTCCTCAAGCCCGCCGCGAGCAAGGCCGATGGCGCGCGCCGCCGTGTGCGCTCGAGCCTTCTCGAGCCCCTGAGCGATCGTGTAAAAAGCGCGGCCCTCCTCGCCGACAATGCATTCCGCCGGAACCCGACAATTGGCGAAAGCGAGTTCCCAGGTCTTCCACCCGAAATAACCGATCTTCGGAATCGGGCTGCCACTGCAACCCTCGGGCAACTTCCCACGCGGCTTTTCGATAAGGAAGGTAGAAAGGCCCAGATGGCGGCGCTTGGCATCAGGCGGCTCGGCGGTGCGCGCGACGAGCATGATGTAGTCGGCGCCGTCGGCGAAGGTGCACCAGTACTTACTCCCGTTGATCACCCAGCTGTCGCCGTCGCGCCGAGCCCGGCAGGTGATGTTGGCCACATCCGACCCGGCCCCTGGCTCGGACATGGAGAATGCGCCGAGGAACTCACCCCTGGCCATCCGCGTGAGATAGCGGCGCTTCTGATCCTCATTCATGGCGCGCGAACCAATCAGTCCGTTACCGCGCGCGATGATCGAGGCGACGCTCATCCAGGCGCGCGCCAATTCCTCGGTGATGAGGCAGTATTCGAAGGCGCCAAGTCCCATCCCGCCGTACTCTTCGGGAATGATGATGCCGAAATAGCCCATGTCAGCGAGCTTCTCCCGAAGCTCCATCGGGATCTCGCCCTGGATGGGATCGAGCTTGTTGGCGACCGGCAACACCTCTTTCATGGCGAAGTCGCGCGCGCTTTCCTGGATCATGCGACGCTCCTCGGTCATGTAGCTCATGCCGGGCTCCGCTTGTTGACCAAGTTGGTGCGCTTGAAGTCGATCACGCGAACGCCTTGCTGATTGAATCCCTCGGTATGCCAGGTGATGATTCCCATTCCCTTGCTGCTCGCCGACTCACGGCGCTCGACGACCGTCGAGCGCGCCGCCAGTGTGTCGCCGGGATAGACCGCCGCGTGGAACGTGAGCGCTTCGACGCCGAGGAATGCGCCGCCACCCTCGCTCAGATCCTCAACCGAGAGGCCGAACACTGTGGCGAAGACCAGCATCGGATTGATCACCACATCGGGATGGCCGTGGGCCCGCGCGAATTCCACATTGGTGTAGAGCGGGTTGTAGTGCAGCGTGAGCGTCGTGAAGAGCGAATTGTCGCCCTGATTGATGGTGCGGCCCCAGTGATGCTCGAAGCGTCGGCCGATCGTGAAATCCTCGTAATGGTTACCTTTCGGCCTCGACACCGCGCGCGCGATGAAATCCTCGGCCATGGGAGAAACCGGCTCAGGCCGGAACGGCGAGACGAGTGAGCTCGCTGAGCGGACCCACACGGTCAAGCGCAGCCACCGCCACAGCCAGCCGTTCCGACTGACTCCGGCCAAGCATCGGTTCAGCAAGGCTCATAAACTTTGCATCGAGCCGCTGCTGCTGCGCGTCGAGGTCACTCGCCGGTACACCTGAATCGTGCCGGGCCTGGAGAACCTGACCATTGTTCAGCGTAACGCGCACCTCTGCCAGGGTATGTGGCCAGTCCGGCTTGAACTCGATCGCAATCGTGTCGCGCAACCGTACCAAGGCCGGGTCGGTCGTGTTCCGCTCACTGTAGATCTCGAGGCTTGCAGTATCGAGCCCGGCGAGCGCCATCGCCATAGTGAGACGGAGCGAGAATTTAGCCTCGAGCCCCGTCCGTGGCTCGGGGATGTGGCAGACCTTGGCAGCGCCGGCGTCAACACACACTATCACCTGCCGCACCGCCTGCAGCTCGAAGCCCGCCCGTTGCCGGATTGTGCGCGCGCATTCGATGGGCGCATGCGTGAGGTAGCAGGCGGCATGGTACTTGAAGAGGTTGTTGCGCAAGTGCCAGCCCGACGCCGGCTCGGCGAGCGCGGCGTCGACGTCGAAGTCGCGGCTTTGTGTGTCGGCAAAACCCTGTGCGCATTCGAGGACATCGCTGCGCGCCGAGAAGCCGCGCGCTGCGAGGTTTGCGGCCAAAAGCCCGTTCTGGGCCGCTTTGCCGGCGTGCAGCGGCTTGCACATCGTGCCGAACATCGATTTGAGGCCGGCGGCTTGCGTCCCCGCGATGCCGAGTGCGGTTGCCGTCTGCGCCGCGTCGAGCTTAAGCAAACGCGCGCAGGCCGCGGCAGCGCCGAAGGTGCCGACCGTTGCGGTCGCATGAAATCCCTGCAGGTAGTGGCCAGGCGCCACCAGTGCGCCGATGCGACATGCTGTCTCGTAGCCTGCGACGAAAGCCGCAATCAAATCGGCACCGCTCGCCCCCTCGGTTTCGCCGAGCGCTAGCAGCGCCGGCATGATTGGCACGGTCGGGTGCCCGCCCATCGTGATGTTGACGTCGTCATAGTCGAGCGCGTGCGAGGCCACTCCATTGAGAAGCGCCGCCTGCTGGGTCGATGCCTTGATGGCGCGCCCGATCAGCGTCGCGACCGGGCGCCCGCCCTGCTCCTCAGCCTCGGCCAGCAGAATTCGCGACACCTCCTCCGCGGCTCCGGCAAGCGTGACGCCGAGCCAATCGAGCAGACACTGTCGTACCCGCCGGCGAATGTCTTCCGGAAGCTCGGCGTAGCGCAGGCCGGCGGCGCGGCTGGCTATTTCCAAGGTAACGGGCGCTTGACGCTCGTCGGAACGGATAGAACGTTCTGCCTTCACGGTCGCTCCCCGGTTTTCCGAAGGCTGGCAGAGCTATTCGGACCTGTCCAGTCGCTCGTTTCCAATTGCCGAGAGCGCGGAAACGGCAGACTATGACGCTGTCGCGTCCGAGAGACGACGATGATGGTTCTACGATTGCTGTCGGCGACCTTGCTCGCAGCGTGCGCGGCGCTCGTCGCGACGTCGGCGTCGGCCCAGAAAGGATACGCGCCAGGCGTAAGCGACACCGAGATCAGGTTCGGGCAGACCATGCCCTATAGCGGCCCGGCATCCGCCTACGGCACCATCGGTCGCGTCGAAGCTGCCTATTTCCAGATGATCAACGAACAGGGCGGCGTGAATGGCCGCAAGCTGACGCTGCTGAGCGTTGATGACAATTATAGCCCGCCCAAGACCCTGGAGCAGACGCGCCGGCTGATCGAGCAGGAGAACGTCGCTTTCCTGTTCCAGAGCCTCGGCACGCCCACTGGCGTCGTGGTGCACAAGTACATCAACGAGAGTAAGGTGCCGCAGCTGTTCCAGGCTTCGGGTGCGACGCTGTGGGGCGATCCCGAACACTTCCCGTGGAGCATCGGCTGGCAGCCGAACTATCAGACCGAGGGCGCGATCTACGGCCGTTATCTGCGCGAGGCCAAGCCGGATGCCAGGATCGCCGTGCTCTACCAGAATGACGATGCCGGACGGGACTATTTTGCCGGCTTCAAGGCGGGGCTCGGCTCAGAGGC
The DNA here is from genome assembly GCA_030043335.1 of Xanthobacteraceae bacterium. Lineage (GTDB taxonomy): Bacteria > Pseudomonadota > Alphaproteobacteria > Rhizobiales > Xanthobacteraceae > BOG-931. The sequence goes on along the minus strand of JASHXX010000222.1, from coordinate 2,360 downwards.
CACACAAAAGATGATTGTCGCAGTTCAAACCTACGAGGTCAGCGACCCGACCCTCGATTCCCAGATCGTCAACTTGCGGTCCTCAGGCGCCGACGTGCTGTTCGACAATTCGACACCCAAATTCGCCGCGATGGCGATCCGAAAGGTCTATGATATCGGTTGGCGGCCGACGCATTTCCTGATGAGCGTCGCCAGTTCGGTCTCCGCCGTGCTCAAGCCTGCTGGATTCGACAAGTCGCAGGGCCTGATCAGCGCAGAGTACCTCAAGGACCCGAACGACGCGCAATGGAAGGACGACAAGGGCATCAACGATTGGCTAGCCTTCATGCGCAAGTACTATCCGAAAGGGAACATAGCCGATAACTTCAACGTCTATGGCTACTCCGCGGCGCAGACGCTCGTGCAGGTACTGATGCAATGTGGCGACGACCTGTCGCGCGAGAACATTATGAAACAAGCGGCCAATCTCGACATGGCTCTGCCGCTGCTACTGCCCGGCATCAAGCTGCACACCACTCCCACGGATTTCTTCCCAATCAAGCAGATGCGGCTTGCCCATTTTGTAGGCGAGCAATGGGTACTGTTTGGCGATGTGATCGGGCAATGAGCGGACGCACGCAGCCGAAGGGGGCCGAGGACCCGCGCCGTTGGCGCCCTATCTTTACTTATGCTGGCAATCGCACACCCGGTCCGCCCCATTTTCGTCGATGAACTGCCCAGAAGCGAGTCGTCCGGGCTCGCGAGCCCGATCACGACCGCGCGCATGTGATTGACTTGGTCATTGCCCGGCGCCACGGTCTCGGCCGCGAACTGCCGCGGGCCCTGTCCCGCATAGTTTCTCCAATGCAGCATCAATGGCGGCATGGGTCACTATCGAGCTCTGCCTAATCTGCGATAGCATGACCGAAAGCGCCACCACCGGGACGTGTCGAAGACCTCGCCAATTCCCCGCGGCGAATGAAGCAATCATCTTTTCTAGGTTTCCGCTTGTCTTGGGAGCTGGCAGCCGTCACGCTTCGTATCAAGCCGAGCGGAGCAACCCCCATGTCGAGCTACCAGATCACGCCGAAACCTCTTCAGATCGCCGCGGCGGTGATCGGAAATGCTCTCGAATGGTATGACTTCATCGTCTTCGGCTTCTTCACGGTGATCATCGCGCGATTATTCTTTCCAAGCGACAGCCAATATGCCTCGCTTTTGCTCACCACCGCGACGTTCGGCGTCGGCTTTTTCATGCGCCCGGTCGGCGGGATTTTGCTCGGCATCTATGCCGATCGCCGGGGCCGCAAGGCCGCGCTGCTGATGGTCATCGCCTTGATGACGGTCGCGATCGCGATGATCGCGTTCGCGCCAACCTATGCGGCGATTGGCGTCGCGGCGCCACTCATCGTCGTGGTAGCTCGGCTATTGCAGGGCTTTTCGGCCGGCGGCGAGTTCGCCAGTGCCACCGCTTTTCTCACCGAGAGCGCACCGGCGCAGCGCCGTGGCTTCTATGGTTCCTGGCAAATGGTCGGTCAGGGCCTGGCCGTGCTTATCGGCGCGATTTTGGGGACGGTGCTGTCGCGCTCGCTAACGCCCGAGGCACTCGACGGCTGGGGCTGGCGTATCCCGTTCCTGTTCGGTCTCATCATCGGTCCACTGGGACTCTATATCCGTCGCAGTCTCGACGAGACTTCGGCATTCCTTAAATCGAGCCGAAGTCCGGCCGCCCGGCAGGGTTCGGGCAGGGTGCTCGCGTCCCATGTCAAGGAAATGCTGGCTTGCTTAGGAATGGTCGTGTCGGGCACGATCTCGTTCTATGTGATCCTCATCTATATTCCGACATTTGCCCGCACCCAGTTGCACTTGCCGCTCGATCAGGCGTTCTTTGCACAGTCAATCGGCTTGGCATGCGAGGTCGTGCTAATTCCAATATTCGGTGTGCTGTCCGACTTCGTCGGACGCAAGCCGATCATGATCGCCGCTCTTTTGCTCGATCTTGTGGTGACCTACCCGCTGTTCTCCTGGGTAAGCGCTAGTCCGTCTTTTGGCGCACTGTTGACCATGCAGATCATACTCTGCAGCCTGTTTGGCGTCTTCAACGGCCCGGTATCGACGGCACTGGCTGAGCAGTTTCCGACTCATGTGCGTTCGACGGCATTGGCCATCTCCTACAATATCGCGGTCATGCTGTTTGGCGGCTTTGCGCAGTTCTTTGTCACCTGGTTGATCCAGGCGACCGGCACGCCGATCGCACCGGCCTATTATCTGATGTTTGGTGCGGCAGTCGGACTACTGGCGGCCCTGTTCTTGCGGGAGCACGCTGGCGACGCGCAGCGATCGGTCGCGGACGTCGTCGAACCAACGACCGCCTGACGGGT
>JASHXX010000221.1 GCA_030043335.1 Xanthobacteraceae bacterium | reverse complement strand
AGGACTGCATCATGCCGCGCTCGTCAATGACGACCATGGCATCCGGAACGCTGTCGAGAATGGATTTGACGTGCGCCTCGCGCGCCGATGCGGCCTCCGCGCTCGCCGCAGCCGCGAGCCGCGAGCGGCGCAGCAGTTCGCCGCGCCATGACGCCCCGACCCCGACGAGGGCGAACACCGCAGCATTGACGATGTCCGCGCTCGACAGATTGCGAAAGTCGGCCACCAGGAACAGGCCGAGCAGCAGGCCGATGATGGTGGCGAAAGCGCCGGGTCCCCAGCCGCCGAACGCCGATCCGATCAGCACCGCCGGCAGGAAGAACAGGTAGGAGGCCTCTCCGTTGAGCACCGGAGCGAGCACGGCGCGAACGAGGAACGCAATCGCGATGGCGATGAGCGCGATGCTGTATTGCTCAAGGGTCCGGCGCGGCGACGACAGCTTCAGCGCGGCCTCGGCCGCCGAAAACTTTGGCTGCGACATGGCTTCCATCATCGCGGAACCGGATGGTCGCTGATTGCCGTCGCCCCGCGGCGAACCAGACGATCCGACTGCCTCCGGCACCGCCCTGCGATGATCCCTCCGCAAAAACCCTTAGGGGCGTTATCTGAATTTCCGTCTATCGCCCGATAGTTACTAATACCTCCCGACATTTCCGGAGGTAAAGAGCCATGCTCGCGCAGACCGCCATCCGTACCGCTCAGCCCCGTCATTTTGTCCCCCCGATGCGCAACCCGCGGCCTGCGGCCGGGGCCTTCGCGCGCGGCGAAGGCGCCGAGTCGCTGCAGCAATCGCTGCCGCTCATGGGCGCCACAATGTCCTATCCGCGCAACACCGAAATCTTCGGCGAGGATGAGCCCAGCGACTACCTCTACAAGGTCGTCAGCGGCAGCGTCCGGACCTACAAGATCCTCAGCGACGGCCGCCGCCAGATCGGCGGATTTTACCTGCCCGGCGACGTCTTCGGGCTCGAATCAGCCGACGAGCACAGCTTCTCGGCGGAAGCCATCACCGACACCAAGCTGCTGGTGGTCAAGCGCAGCGCCGTTGCCGCGCTCGCCAGCCGCGACGCTGGGATTGCGCGCGAGCTCTTCGACCTCACCGGTCGCGAATTGCGGCGCATGCAGGAGCGCGTGCTGTTGCTGGTCAAGAGCGCGCAGGAGCGTGTCGCTAGTTTCCTCCTGGAAATGGCGGAGCGCGCGTCCGCCGGCAACATCGTCGAGCTGCCGATGTCGCGGCAGGACATCGCCGACTACCTCGGTCTCACCATCGAGACGGTGTCGCGCACGCTTAGCGGCCTCGAAAGCGCCGCCGCGATCGAAGTGCCGACCTCGCGGCGCATCGTGCTGCGCAACCGCCCCGCATTGAACCGGCTCAACGGCTGACCGCGGCGACGGGATCGCCGCGCTGGCGGGCCGCCCACAATTTCCGAGGAGGATCGACGATGCAAGTCCGCGACGTGATGACGCGACGGGTGATCGCGGTGGCGGCCGACGATACAATCCTCAACGCCGCGCAAACGATGCTGCAGAACACTATCAGCGGCCTCCCGGTTACCGACGCCGCGGGCAATCTGGTCGGCGTCGTCACCGAAGGCGATTTCCTGCGCCGCGCCGAGCTTGGCACGCAGCGGCGGCGGCCGCGATGGCTCGAATTCCTGATCGGGCCGGGACGGCTCGCCGACGAATACGTGCGCACCTGCGGCCGCAAAGTGCAGGAGGTGATGACGGAGGACCCCTGCACCATCGCCGAGGACGATGCGCTTGAGAACGCGGTCGACCTGATGGAGCGCCGCCGCATCAAGCGGCTTCCCGTCCTGCGCGATGGCAAAATGGTCGGCATCATCAGCCGAAGCAATCTCATGCGCGCGCTGGTGAGCCTCGCTCGCGACGCGCAGGCGCCGGCCGGCGACGACGGCGCGATTCGCAGCGCCATTCTGGCGGCGCTCGGGCAGCAAGGCTGGGCGCTGGGTATCGAGGCCGTCGTCAAGGGCGGCGTCGTCGAACTGTGGGGCACGGTCATGGATGATCGCGAGCGGCGCGCCTGCGTCGTCGCCTGCGAGAACATCGCCGGAGTGCGGCAAGTGCACGACCATCTGGTCTGGGTCGAGCCGATGTCGGGAATGGCGTTTGCCTCGGCCGAGGATGAAGCAAAGGGGCCGGCGCAAGCATCGGCCGCAGTCTAGACGCCGCAATTCCACCTCGCCGCCAATCCGGCACGCCGCCAAAGGTGATTCGTGCGCGAATTTTTCCGCCAAAATAGGGTACAGCATGGCTTTTGATCGAACCAAGCGAAATCTGCGACCGATGATGATGCTGGCCGTTGTCGCGGCGTTGTGGTCGTGGCCAGCGACCAGCGAGGAGGCTTTGTCGCCGGAGGCACAACGCGGGCTCGTGTTCGTGCGCACGCTTTGCTCGCACTGCCACTCGGTCGATCGGATCAGCAAAAGTCCGCTCTCGATAGCGCCGCCGTTTCGCACCTTGCATGAGCGCTACCCGGTTGAGAGCCTCCAGGAATCGCTCGCCGAAGGCATCATCACCGGCCATCCGTCGATGCCGGAATTCCAGCTCGATCCCGGCCAAGTCGCCGACGTAATCGCGTATCTCAAATCGCTGGAACGCTGATCATCGGCGGCGCGGACCGTCCTTGATTTACGTCAACTTCCGCCCGCGCTGTTCGTGCTGTGGTGTTTTTGGCTGTCGTCGCTCCGCGGGGAAAATCATGGCACAAGCGCAAGCGCAAACCAAATACATGACTTTCGGCGAAGGTGGCTTGACCGCCGCTTTGGTCGTGCTCGCGTTTGTTTCGATCGTTATCGCGGCCAAGGCTTACACGCCCGAATACGCCTTTCATGCCTACCTCTTCGCCGCAGCCAGCGCCGCGGCGGCGTTTGCGATCGTCAGTCGCTATTTCGAACGCGGCGACGCGGCGATCCCGCTGATGATCGAGGGCAAGCCGAATTACAATATGGGGCCGGTCAAGTTCGCCACCCTCGCCGCCGTGGTCTGGGGCATCGCCGGATTTGCGGTCGGGCTGTGGATCGCGCTCGAGCTCGCGTTCCCCGCGTTCAATCTCGACCTATCCTTCATCTCCTTCGGCCGGCTGCGGCCGCTGCATACCTCCGCCGTCATCTTCGCCTTCGGCGGCAACGTGCTCCTCGCCACGTCGTTCTACGTCGTGCAGCGCACCTGTCGCGCCCGGCTCGCCGGCGAGCTGGCGCCGTGGTTCGTGGTGCTCGGCTACAACTTCTTCATTGTCATCGCCGGCACCGGCTATCTGCTCGGCATCACCCAGTCCAAGGAGTATGCCGAGCCGGAATGGTATGCCGACCTCTGGTTGACCATCGTCTGGGTCGTGTATCTGCTGGTCTATCTCAGCACCATCATGCGGCGCACCGAGCCGCACATCTACGTCGCCAACTGGTTCTATCTCGCCTTCATTCTGACCATCGCCGTTCTCCATCTCGGCAACAACGCCGCCGTTCCGGTATCGGTGTTCTCGCCGAAATCATACGTCGTCTGGTCCGGGGTGCAGGACGCGATGGTGCAATGGTGGTACGGCCATAACGCGGTCGGCTTCTTCCTCACCGCCGGCTTCCTCGGCGTCATGTATTATTTCATCCCCAAGCGCGCCGAGCGGCCGATCTACAGCTACCGGCTCTCGATCATCCACTTCTGGGCGCTGATCTTCCTCTACATCTGGGCCGGCCCGCATCACCTGCATTACACCGCGCTGCCCGACTGGACGCAGACGCTCGGCATGACCTTCTCGGTGATGCTGTGGATGCCGTCCTGGGGCGGCATGATCAACGGAATCATGACGCTGTCGGGCGCCTGGGACAAGCTGCGCACCGACCCGGTGCTGCGCATGATGGTGCTGTCGGTCGCCTTCTACGGCATGTCGACCTTCGAGGGGCCGGTGATGTCGATCAAGGCGGTCAATTCGCTGTCGCACTATACCGACTGGACCATCGGCCATGTGCATTCCGGCGCGCTCGGCTGGGTCGGCTTCGTCTCCTTCGGCGCCATCTATTGCCTGGTGCCGTGGCTGTGGAACCGCCCGCTCTATTCGCTGCGGCTGGTCGGCTGGCACTTCTGGATCGCCACCATCGGCATCGTCCTCTACATCACCTCGATGTGGGTCGCCGGCATCCTGCAGGGACTGATGTGGCGCGCCTACACCAATCTCGGCTTCCTCGAATATTCCTTCATCGAGACGGTGGAGGCCATGCATCCCTTCTACGTCATCCGCGCCATCGGCGGCGCCCTCTTCCTCATCGGCGCGCTGATCATGGCGTTCAATCTGTGGCGCACGATCTACCCGCGCGAGGAGCTCCGCGCCGCCGCCGCGCTGGCTGCGGCCGAGTAGGAGGGCATCGTCATGGCTGCGTCCACCTCGCTCTGGCAGAAGCACTGGATCTTCGAGCGCAACTCGCTCCTGCTCCTCCTCGGCAT
>JASHXX010000220.1 GCA_030043335.1 Xanthobacteraceae bacterium | reverse complement strand
GAGCTTCGCTTCCAGCGTGTCGTTGGAATCGAAGGTGTCGTAGCGGACCTTGATACCGGTTTCCTTGCTGAAATCGTCGAGCACCGTCGGATCGATATAGTCCGACCAGTTGTAGAAGTTGACGACGCGCTCGGGCTGCGCCGGCGCGGCAAGCGGCGTGAAGCCGATCGCAACCGCAATTGCGAGAATGGAGATGACGCCGCGCTGCGCGGTGGTCACGGCACTAGGTCTCGGTCGGCAGACCGGCTGCCTTCCACGCCAGAACGCCAGCGGCATTAAGTTGCTGATGTTTCAAGGGCGAAGCAGCCGGTCGGAGCGTGAACGAATCGGGAAGACACATCGATTTCTGTGCCATTTCTGTGCCACACCCTGGATAGGCTGCGCAAGGTCGAGGAGCTTTGCGCAGGATAGCATCGCGCCGCGGTAATCTTTTATTAGCCGACGCAGCACAACCTCAGCCTGAGTGGTCACCGAGTGGCCGCCGAGGCAATTTGTGCAGGCCGCGCCGATGAGTTTTGAAAGTTTGACATATGCCGACCTCGCTGACCGGCTGGGCACCACCTCGGAGGCCGCCCGTGCACTCGTGCGCCGTCTCAAGCTACCTCGCCAGCCCGGTAATGACGGCAAGATCCGTGTTACGGTCGATCTCGCCGATTTCCGATACAAGCCGATGCCCGCTCGGTCACCGGGTGGTCACCGGGATGATGCCTTAAAAGCGCGGATCGAGGCCCTGCAATGCGAGCTAAATGAACTGGAAGCCGAGAACAGCGCGCTGCGGGCCGCTGCGGATGGTCATCGGGCGGACTTTGAGTGCGAGCGTGGGCGGAGCGACACGCTCCTCCTTGAGGTCGTGAGATTTACGGCCGCTGTCATTTCGGCTCGGGAGAAGGCGGCGCGATTGGAGGGCGAGCTTGCAGCGTGTCGGGCTCGGCCGTGGCGGGAACGTGCTGCCGGCTTATACGCGCGGATTGTGCGCTCACTCCCTCAAATCCTTGAAGTCCGCCCTAAGCCAACAGCGGCAGTTTGACTATCAGCCCTTTCGGACCATCGTCGCCGCATGTGAACATCCTGCAGTGGTCGCGCGCGGTCGATAAGTCGCCGAACAACGCTTGCTTTCAAGGCGCAAGAGATGATTGCAGCCTGGATAGGAGGGCATCCGGTTCTATAAGAGTTGGGATCTCAGAGGTTGGAAGTGCTGTCAGGCGACGCGCGACCGCTGCCGGCTCACCCTGATGCATCGCCGTCCTGCCCAAACGCGCGAGAGCGATGACCCACGACGAACGCAAAGCCCTAGAACGGGCGCAAGTCGCGCTCAGCACGCTGGCACCGGCCACGCCGCGCGACGACGCGCTCGCATTCGATCTGCGCTACGCCGTGCGTCATCTGGCTGGCGCCCAGGCCAAAAGCGTTTCAAGCGAGGCGGCCCTTAACGTTTTGCGCGCTGCCGCGTTGAATGCGCTAAGCGCGGTGTCCGTCTCATTGGACCGGCGCACGCTCACGCGAGGCATGATCGAGGCGGCGCGGAAGGCCGTCGCGGCGGTGCTCGAACAGCTTCAGGCTCCGTAGGGGCGGCGATGCGGTGCCGCGGTGCTCCTGAGCTTGCGATAATACCAGCGCGGCATCAGTTCCTGCGCTGCCTTGAACAGCACGCGGTCGCCGACCTCTGGCTGGTCCCGCAGCCGCTCGACCAGCGCTTGAAGGAACTCGGTCTGATCAGCCGGCAACAGCGGCTTGGTGAGGTCCATCAAGAAACGGATCTGCGAATCGGTGAGTGAGATCATCCGGCGGCTTAAATAGCCGGCGGCTTATTTCAGGGCAGTTAACAGTTCGCCGCGTGGGGTCACAGCTTGTGCGCGCGGCGACGGCCCGCGCGCGCCGCACGGGGGCGAAACAGACATCCGAGGACTCCGCCCCTCGACCGCCCATGTAGCGAATGACATTCCGGGACCCGTATACTGGACAAACTCTATTGCCTGAACGATGATTGCCCCACAGCACGCTGGCGCCCCTCTACGGTTTACCGAGTAGTTGAAAGCGTCGTTTGCGGCGTTCAATCAATTGACGGAAGCACTTCGCAGCGGTCGAATAAGTTTGGTCTTGCTGCAATTTATCCTTCAACATCTTATGCTCAGCTATATAACCGGACAATCGATCGAACATGGGCCTCGGTAGGAGATCGCGGAACTTGTCCACGAGACCGCACACCTCGCTCATCGTAAAGAACCTGTCGTCAATCGTAATAAGTCGCTCGGGTAGCAGCGGCGTCCAACTTGAATAGACCGACACCGCTTGATCGAACGCGTCGCGCAACTTCTGGGGGATGGGCTCGTCGTTCGCCATAGCAGAGCACTAACTCGTCGCGGCAAGCGCGTACTTTGCCCTCAACAGCACGTCTATGGCGGTCATAGCTTCATCGCGTGCGATCGGCGGTAATTCGGGTACAAACGCAAGAACCTCCCAATTCGGTGCGCTGGCGATTGGCTTCGTGCGTCCAATCTTCACTCCCTTCAAATGTTCGCACCCGAGCTGTTGTCGCGCCACTCTCAAACATTCACCCTCAATAAAGTCTCGGCTCTTAAGCGTCATTCTGCGGATCATTGGCCGCTACCAGATTGGTCCTTTCGGTTCATCAGCCCATCGAAGCGCGCGCCCTGGCATCATTGGTGGCGCACCGCGATCAGTCGCTTTTGATCTTCGGGCCGGATGTTGAACTGCTTGATCGCCTGCTCTTTGGCGCTGGCCGCGTCCGGCGGCCAATAAAGGCCGCGGGCGTTCCCCGGAGGCGGCTGATCCGCCAAGTCGCGACTCGGCGCCGCTGACGCTGACTGTTACGCTTACGCTCACCGATGAACAGAATGTAGGACGGCCCGGCGGCGAATCCGAGCCGCCGAACCTTAGCGGGCTGACGGAGT